>JAUZNW010000043.1 GCA_030706785.1 Bacteroidota bacterium
GATCAGCTGAACAATGGCATATCACCCTCAATGGGTCTTTCACTTTCTATTCCGATTTACGAGAAAAAGCAGGTTAAAACCAATGTGGCTCTCGCAAAAATAGGGTACCAGGATGCAGAACTTTCAGAGATCGATACCAGAAATGCATTGAGAAAGAATATCGAGCAGGCCTGTGTTGATGTAAGTTCAGCCCAGGTAAAGTATGAAGCCAGCCTCGAAAACTATCAGGCTACGAGCGAATCGGCAGCTTTGTCAGATGAAAAATTCAGGCAGGGAATAATTAATTCTGTCGATTACCTCGTTTCAAAGACAAATCTTATCGTATCAGAAAGTGAGCTGCTTCAGTCCAGGTTTAATCTGATATTCAGTTACAAGGTGCTGGATTTCTATTCCGGCATCCAATTAACACTTTAAACCGGTTGCACTGATTTCTTCCCCCTGTGGGGGAAGTTAGAAGAGGGTCTTTACAATTACATATGAAAACAAATCAATAAATAAATACAAAAATCCAATGAAAAAGAAAGTATTGATCGGGTCCGGGATAGTACTGGCAGCAGCTGCCGTCATTCTCATATTCAGTCGCTTCTCAAAAAAGGAGGCTGAGTATTCTTTCGACACAGTTAAAGTTGAAAGAGGAAATATTACCAACACTGTAACGGCAACAGGTACTATTGAAGCCATTACAACAGTCAAGGTTGGAACACAGGTCTCAGGTATCATTGAGCATGTTTATGCAGATTTCAATGACAATGTGAAGCAGGGACAGGTGCTTGCGCGCCTCGATGAAACCTCCCTGAAGGCCCAGGTTCAGCAGAGCCAGGCTTCAGTCGATCAGGCCCAGGCGCAGCTTCACTTCGAGGAAGCAACATATAATCGTCTGAAAGTCTTATTCGATAAGAATCTGATCGCACAGGCTGATTATGATCAGGCTCTTTTTAACTATGAAAATTCTAAAGCATCGCTCAGCAATGCAAAATCAGCACTTGACAGGGCAAATTTCCAGCTTGCATATGCAACTATTTATTCCCCGATCGACGGAGTAGTGCTCAACAGGGCAATTGAGGAAGGACAGACAGTGGCTGCAAGCTTCAACACACCTGAAATGTTCACGATCGTAAATGATCTTACCCAGATGGAAGTGCAGACAAGCGTTGATGAAGCAGATATAGGCCATGTAAAGGAAGGACAGAGAGTCGAATTCACTGTGGATGCTTATCCTGACCTTAAATTTGAAGGTTCTGTTTCGCAAGTGAGGCTTCAGCCTGTTACAACAAATAATGTTGTGACTTATGTGGTAATTCTGAAGGCGCCAAATCCTGAAAAGAAGCTTATGCCAGGAATGACCGCCAGTGCCACTATATTTATTGAGGAAAAGCAAAACACACTCGTGGTCTCTGGCAAGGCTCTGCGTTTCACTCCGAATGCTGATTATATGAAAAAAATAATGGCAAAGAACTTCAGTCAGGCAGGCGGAAGAGATGCTGAATATGCATCAGCCCAGTCACAGACCAGAGGTAATCAGACATTTACCGGTCAGGTGCCTGCAGGAGTGTCTTCCACACAGAAACCGTCCGGAACAGGAGCATCAGGTTCATCCCCTGCATTACCTGAAGGTGTAAAAATGGTCTGGAAGAAGGATGATAATGGCGGGATCCGTCCTGTACATGTAACTCTTGGCATTGAGAACGGAACAAACGTTGAAGTACTTTCAGGACTGGCTGAGGGAGATGAAGTCATAGTTGCAATGAGTGATAAGGCTGTCAAAACAACAACAAGCACTTCGCAGAATAACCGTCCGCGAGGTCCGTTCCCATTCTGACGTGAAAATATTAAATAGATAAGAGGAATCGAAATGGATACAATTATTGAAATAAAAAACCTGAAAAAAGATTATCACGTCGGTGAGGTAACGGTTCATGCGCTCAGAGGTATAGATCTGCAGATCAGGGCAGGAGAATTCGTGGCAATTATGGGAGTAAGCGGATCTGGAAAATCCACAATGCTGAATATCCTCGGATGCCTTGACAAACCTTCAAATGGGGAATATTATCTTGACGGAGTCGATACAAGGACTATGAATAAGGATGAACTGGCAAGACTGCGCAATAAAAAGCTGGGATTTGTATTCCAGTCATATAATCTTCTGCCTCGTACTACTGCACTTGAGAATGTTGAGCTCCCTTTGTTTTACAGTTCAAAGATCAAATCGAAGGAGCGCCTTGAAAGGGCAAGGAATGCTCTCGAAGCGGTCGGGCTTACAAGCCGTATGGGACACATGCCGAATCAGCTCTCGGGAGGTCAGCAGCAGAGAGTAGCAATTGCAAGGTCACTTGTGAACGATCCTGTTCTTATCCTTGCAGATGAACCAACCGGGAACCTTGATACAAGGACTTCATTTGAGATTATGGAATTATTCCAGGATCTGAATGATAAAGGCCGGACAATCGTCTATGTCACTCATGAACCAGATATAGCAAAATTTGCCACTCGCAATGTGATATTCAGGGATGGCAGGATCCAGCGTGAAACAATTGTCACCGACCGGCAGTATGCAAGGGATATACTGAAGACCCTTCCTGAGGAGAATATTGAAGAATTTGACGCATAAAATGAAAAGGCTATGAACTATTCAAATCTTTTTAAAATTGCTGGTCGTGCACTTGTAAGGAACAAGCTGAGGGCAATCCTAACAATGCTGGGCATAATAATAGGAGTTGCTTCTGTCATTGCGATGCTCGCAATAGGTGAAGGATCTAAAAGAAGCATAAGGGACCGGATGTCCTCGATGGGGACAAATATGATAATGGTAATGCCCAACATGCAGCGACGGGGAGGTGTAAGCCTCGGATCGTCAAACTCAATGGTACTTAAGTACAGCGATGTGGTTGCACTTCGTAACGAAGCAGTCAACCTCGCTGCAGTATCTCCTGAAGTACGTGCCAGCGGACAGGTTATCTATGGTAATCAGAATACCCAGACCACCATATACGGGGTCAGCGAAGAGTATCTTTCAATAAGGAAACTGACCATTGAAAGCGGAAGAATTTTCAATTCGAACGAGGTCAGGAGTATGGCAAAGGTGTGTCTTCTGGGACAAACAGTAGTTGGAAACCTTTTTGGAAAAGGTGCAGATCCTGTAGGTCTCTCAATAAGAATCAAGAACCTGCCGTTCCAGATCATAGGCGTGCTTAAAGACAAGGGTGAAAGCGGGATGGGTCAGGATCAGGATGACCTTATTCTCGCTCCATACACCACAGTACAGAGAAGGCTCGCAGCAATAGATTATATTAATGGGATCAATGCTTCATCGGTCACGGAAGAAAATAGCGCTGCTGCAATGGCTGAAGTTGAAGAGATCCTCAGGAGGACCCATAAGATTAAGGAATCTCAGGAAAATGATTTCAGGGTGATGTCACAGTCAGAGCTAATGGAAACGATGGACTCGATAACTTCAATTATGACTTATTTACTTGGAGCTATCGCAGGCATTTCCCTGCTTGTAGGAGGGATCGGGATCATGAACATAATGTTCGTTTCGGTCACAGAGCGCACAAAGGAGATCGGATTACGAATGTCAATAGGCGGAAGAGGCAGGGATATCCTGAAGCAATTCCTTGTCGAATCAATAATACTGAGTATCTTGGGAGGAGCTTTGGGAGTTATCTTCGGTTACCTGATCGCAAAGGTTGCCGGATCACTGATGAGCAGTACTGCGTATGTCACCACACAGTCGATAGTACTGGCTTTCGTGGTATGCTTTGCGATTGGTGTTTTCTTTGGCTGGTATCCTGCAAGGAAAGCATCAAACCTGAACCCGATAGATGCCCTGAGGTATGAATAGTATTGACCGGATGAAGGGGAACTTACTCAAAGGAAAAGGGATCAGGATTCTGCTACATCTAATTGCCTGGGCAATCCTGATCGGCCTTCCGCTCTACATTATGAAAAGGTGGGCAGTAGGGAAGGATTTTATCTGGCTTTATTACATCAATACACTAATAAGCGGTACAATTTTTTATATCAACTACCTTATATTGGTCCCCAGGTTCTATTTCGGAAGGAAAAAATACAGGTATTATCTTTCTGTTCTGCTCCTGATTACCAGCTTTTATTTCGTTTCAGATATCTCTAATAAGCTGGTGTTCAGATATAAGTCTGATCAGTCAAGAAGTGAACAGATATACACCCGTCCTGAAAGGAGGAATGGCCCCCTGCCTCCGGGCAGAGGACCCATGATTGGCCGGCCAAGGCCTCCTTTCCGCGAAATGCATCTTTACAACTATGCATTTACTTCACTCTTTTTGGTTTTCTTTTCGCTGGGACTGAAGGTGCTGGAACGTCAGAGCGAGATTGAGAAAAATCAGAAGGAAATGGAGAGGGAGAAGCTGAATTCAGAACTTGCATTTCTAAAGAACCAGATCAGCCCCCATTTTTTCTTTAATACACTTAATAATATCTACTCCCTTGTAAGCATTAGTCCTGACAATTCACAGAAGGCAATTCTCAAGCTTTCCAAACTTATGAGATATCTTCTTTATGAATCAGAACAGGGCAATTCAAGGCTCAGCAGTGAGATAGATTTTATGACCAATTATATCGACCTTATGAAACTCAGGATGAGTGAGAAGGTTGAACTGACGGTTTCCTTTCCCGGAAAATTTGAGGATAAGGACATTCCTCCGCTGCTTTTTATCTCTTTCATTGAAAATGCTTTCAAGCACGGTGTAAGCTACCGTGAAAGATCCTATATCAGGATCAATATGGAACTGCCTGATAACTCAATTATCTTCAGATGTATAAACAGCCTTCCCCAGGGTAAGGAAAATGGATTGCAGGAGAACAACCGCAGCGGGATAGGGCTTGAAAATGTTCGGAAACGTCTTAATCTCCTGTTCCCTGGAAAGCATGATCTGAAGATAACAAGAACTGACAGGGAATTTGAAGCATTGCTTAAAATAGATCTGACCTGATGATGACAACCATAGCTATCGATGATGAACCCCTTGCATTACAGCTTATAGGCGGGTATATCGAAAAGACCCCCGGACTTAAGCTTGCAGGAAAGTTCGATAATCCTCTCGATGCGATGGACTTTCTTTCAAATGAGGCAGTGGATCTTATTTTTCTCGATATCCAGATGCCGGATCTGACCGGGATCGAATTCGCGCGGTCGCTGGTTAAAGGTCCGAAAGTGATTTTTACAACCGCATATGAAAAGTATGCTCTTGAAGGATTCAGACTGGATGTTGTGGACTATCTTCTGAAACCTTTCAGCTATGAAGAATTTCTTAGAGCAGTCCAGAAGGCCCAGAGGCTGATTAAGCTTGAGGAGAGTGTGCCAGATCAGGTGGAAGCAAATAACGAATTTCTGTTTCTAAAGTCGGATTACAAGATCAAGCGGATAAATTTCAATGATATTCTTTATATCGAGGGATTAAAGGACTATGTAAAGGTTTATACACAGAATTCCCAGAAACCTGTGTTGTCACTGACTACTATGAAACTCATTGAATCCAAGCTTCCCCAGGCAAAGTTCATGCGTGTTCACAGGTCATTCATCGTGAACCTAGAGAAGATTGATACCATAGAGCGAAGCAGGATCGTATTCGGCAAAGTATATATTCCCGTCAGCGAGCAGTATAAGGAACAATTTCAGAAATATCTCGAAAAGAATTTCCTCATCTGAACAGGCTAACTATATATTAGATAATAATTTATCGCAGAGGCATCCAATTTGGATGCCTCTGTTGGTTATAACTGAGTATCGGCCCGAATTATTATTGAACTTTTCCCAGAGGCGAGGGGCAACCTTTACATAGCCCTAAATACCATAACCTTATTTAAACAATTGGTTCCTTCCAGTGTCATTTATTTGTTGGTTACCGGCATGAAAATATGATCAAAACAAACTTGATACTTTGGGGACTGTTTATTAGCTGCACAACTTCATTATCCGGACAACAGGATAGTATATGGACACTTGATATGTGCATAAATTATGCACTCGACAAAAATATTCAGGTGCAGAAAGCAAAAGTCAGCAACGACATCAGCCAGATAAATCTTGCTTATGCAAAATCAGTCTGGTATCCCTCATTGAGCGGCTCAGTGCGAGAGAATCTCGATTGGAGCAATCAGCTGAATACTACGACCGGATCAACAGTCTTTAAGGGAACAGACGGAATGAATCTTTCTTTAAACTCAGGAATGACCTTATTTAATGGTAATAAGATCCATAATTCTGTCAGGAAAGCTGAAATAGATTATGAAGCAGATAAATATAATACTGAGGTGATAAAAGAGACAATCAGTCTGAATGTGCTTAATGCATATCTTCAGGTTCTTTACGCTGAGGAACAGGTCAAGAACATTGAGAACCAGATTTCATCACTGGAAGAACAGCTTAATCTTGCCAGTGAGAGACTAAAATTGGGGGTTATCTCAAACTCAGATTATTTGCAGGTAAAATCACAGCTGGCCACTGAAAAGCAGACTCTTGCGACATCCAACAGTCAACTTGCCCTCGATAAGATCACACTGATGCAATTGATGGAGCTTCCTGAACCCAATGAAATTTCGATTGAACGTCCGAACCTTGACAGCCTTTTAAACCAGAAACGGAGACCAGATCCAAGGGAGGTGTATCAAATATCCCTCCAGATTAAACCGGAAGTAAAGAATGCTGAGCTTTCTAAGAAAAGCTCTGAAATCAGTGTCGATCTGGCAAGAGCCAACTACTTTCCAAATCTTTCACTGAATGCTGGTGTATCAACACTGTATTCAACCACTAAAACAGGATCATCCATAGGGTACCAGATCAAAGACAATTTGAGTCCGGCAATTGGTGTAACTGCTTCTATACCAATCTATCTCAATACGCAGGTCAGGACAAATGTGGCAATTGCGAAGGGAAACACAAGTAATGCAGGACTAGATGAATTAAACGTAAAAAATCAACTCAGGAAAGCTATTGAGCAGGCGTGCCAGGATGTTATTTCATCCCAGATTGAGTATGAAGCAAGTGCAGAAGCTTATAAGGCAGCAAAAGAATCATATGAAGTTGCTTCTGAAAAATATTTCAACGGACTGATGAATTCGGTTGATTTTTTGATTCAAAAGACCAGTTTTATTTCTGCTGAAAGTTCATTTCTTCAATCTAAATACAGACTGATTTTCAGTTATAAGATCCTTGATTTTTATTCAGGTCAACCCCTGTCATTCAAAAATATGAAATAGTATTCATTAATAAAGCTGAATAGTAATGAACGATACAAAAAGATCTCCAAGAACTGGCTATATCATAATTTCATCATTCCTGATTATATTGATCAGTTCATGTCATAAAGGGGATGGTTCCTACTCATTTGAAACAGGAATTGTCAAAAAGGGTTCGATAATTAATACAATAACTGCAACTGGTACAATAGAAGCTGATACAACTGTATTAATAGGTACACAGGTCTCAGGAGTTATAAAGAAGATCCATGTCGATTTCAATTCAGTTGTGAAAAAAGGTCAATTGCTGGCTGAACTTGATACTATCCCATTGCAGACGCAGGTGAGGCAGGCAGATGCTACCTTGGATGATTCCAAAGGTGAGGTGGAGTTTCAGCGTGCCACATATGAACGATATCAGGATCTTCTGGATAAAAAACTTGTTGCACAGGCTGATTATGATCAGGTCAAATATAATTACAGGAAAGCTCTTTCTGATCTGAAGACAGCTCAGGCTGGGTATGACAAAGCTATTGTGAACCTGAATTATGCTTCAATTTATGCACCTATAAATGGAGTTGTACTTAACCGGGCTGTGGATCAGGGTCAGACCGTAGCGGCCAGTTTCAATACCCCAAATCTTTTTACAATTGCAAATGATCTTACACAAATGCATGTCGAAGCTGCTGTCGACGAAGCAGATATTGGCCTGATAAGGAAAGGACAACCTGTTGATTTTACTGTTGATGCCTATCCTACCGAGACCTTTAAAGGTGATGTGAGGCAAGTAAGGTTACAACCAGTCGTGACTTCAAATGTTGTCACATATACTGTAATCGTAAATGCCCCAAATCCAGAAAAGAAACTAATGCCGGGTATGACTGCAAACATTACAGTCCTTGTGCAGAAGGTGGACAGTGTATTGATAGTTCCTGGCAGGGCTTTGAGGTTTACCCCGGATGCTGCCTTTTTATCTGAATATTTTAAAAATAATCCCCCGGTCAGAGGCCAGAGGTCCGGTGAACAGCAAAGACAAAGAACACCTGAAACCGTAGGTCAGAATAATCCAGGCTCCTTTCAGCCAGTTGGGCAGTCAGCTAAAAGGCCGGATGTAGTATGGTTAAAATCCGGAGATTCTATACACCGCATACGTGTCGTTACTGGTGCAATAGATGCTACAAACGCTGAAATAAAATCTGGTTTAAAAGAAGGAGATGTTGTAATCTTGTCGATGACTTTAGCAAATTCTTCATCAGCCAGTGCAACCACAACAACAAGAAGTCCTTTCATGCCTCAACGTCCAGGTACTACAAGGAGATAAAGCCGAATCCTCCATTATGAAGAAGCTGATTGAAATAGTAAGAATGAAGAAAGACTATTACGTGGGTGAAGTAACTGTTCATGCTCTGAAAGGTATTGATATGACTGTAAATGAGGGTGAGTTTGTGGCAATTATGGGAGCCAGCGGATCAGGTAAATCAACTATGTTGAATATAATCGGATGTCTTGACAAACCTACTGAGGGAAATTATATTCTTGATGGGACAAGTATTTCAGATCTTAATAAAAATCAATTGGCTGCTTTAAGGAACAGGAAACTCGGTTTTGTATTTCAGACCTTCAATCTTCTTCCCAGAACAACTGCTCTTGAAAATGTCGAATTACCACTTTTATACAATAAACTGGTTAAGTCAAAGGAGAGGAAAGAAAAAGCTCTGCATGCCCTTGAATCCGTAGGACTCATTGACAGGATGCATCATAAATCTAATCAGTTATCTGGAGGCCAGCAGCAGAGAGTGGCAATAGCAAGATCACTCGTAAATGATCCTGTGGTGATTCTGGCTGATGAGGCAACTGGAAACCTTGATACCAGGACATCTTATGAAATTATGTCGCTTTTTCAAGACCTTAATGAGAAGGGAAGAACAATTGTCTTTGTCACACATGAGCCGGATATTGCGAGATGTGCTACGCGGAACATCATTTTTAAGGATGGTCTCATTTTAAGAGAAAATTTGGTGAATGACAGAATAAATGCCTTGGAAATGCTTGCTAATATCCCGGCAGAAGAAGATTAGCTAATTCAGTTAAAATGAGCATTAAAAACCTATTCAAAATTGCACTTAATGCCCTGCTAAGGAATAAATTCAGGGCATTTCTTACAATGTTAGGAATTATTATAGGGGTTGCATCGGTTATAGCGATGCTTGCTATCGGAGAAGGATCAAAGATCAGTATCCAGCAACAGATTTCAGGCATGGGTCTAAATCTCGTTACAGTTGTCCCCGGATCACAGCAAAGAGGTGGTGTTCAATTCGGTTATTCAACTATGCAGACCCTTAAAGAGACTGATGTGAATGTAATTCTTGCAGAATGTCCGGCTATACTTGCAGCTACTCCGGAAGTCAGGGGTAACGGACAAGTGGTCTTCGGATCATTAAACTGGCCGACAACAATTTATGGTGAAAATGAAAGTTACCTGCAGATAAGGGAACGTTCGGTTGCGAGTGGCCGTATGTTTACAGAAAGAGAACTAAGCAGTGCAGCTAAAGTCTGCCTTCTTGGACAAACTGTAGTACAAAATTTATTTGGTTTCAATGCTGATCCCGTGGGTCAGGTAATAAGATTTAAAAAAATACCATTCCTCGTAATAGGTGTGCTTGCTCCAAAAGGATTAAATACTTTCGGACAGGATCAGGATGATTTAATACTTGCTCCCTATACAACTGTTCAGAAGAGAATACTGGCAATAACCTGGGTCCAGAGTATCTATACCTCTGCTGTGGATTCCAAATCAACTGATTTAGCTTCAGAACAGATTGAATTAGCTTTACGCGCGCATCACAGGATCAAGGCCTCTGATCCAGATGATTTCACAATACGGAATCAAACAGAATTATTATCTACCTTCAGTTCTGTAAGTAACATTCTTACCGTGTTACTCGGGGCAATTGCCGGAATCTCTTTACTTGTCGGAGGCATTGGCATAATGAATATAATGTACGTTTCGGTTACCGAGAGAACCAGGGAAATTGGTCTTCGAATGGCAATTGGCGGAAAAGGTGTTGATATTTTATTACAGTTTCTTGCAGAGTCAGTACTAATTAGTGTGACAGGTGGCATTATTGGAATCTTATTAGGTTTTATTGCATCCAGGGTAATCGGATCGACTATGTCCTGGCCTGTCCTTGTTTTGCCTGATTCGGAAGTCCTGTCATTTGCAGTCTGTACAGTTATCGGAATATTCTTCGGATGGTACCCTGCAAAGAAGGCATCAAACCTTAACCCTATTGATGCACTCAGGTATGAATGATCAAAATAATCAATTAATAATCAGATTGCAGGAACTTGAATATTGTAGAGACACCCAATTTGGGCGTCCCGACGTATACATAATCTCCACATAAATAGATTTCTCAAATCCATTTGGCCCCGTTTTGAATCAATTTTAATATATTGGTGCCAATTTAAGTGCTATGGATTACCTGTCAAAGAAATCACTTCTCACCTGTTCCCTTCTGTTTTTAACACTGATTGTACTCCCGCAGAATCGATCGCTGGAATATTACATTGACGCCGGTATCAAAAACAGTCCGCTGCTTGCAGATCTGAAGAACCAGCTGGCATCATCCACGGTCGACAGTCTTATCGTCAGGGCTGAAAGGAAGCCCCAGATAGAGGGCAGATCTCAGGCTCTTTATTCTCCATCCTATCATAATTTCGGATATGATGAAGTAGTTACTGACGGAGGGAATTACCAGGCTGTGGCAGCAGTAACACAGAATATATTCAACCGGAAGGATCTTGAGAACAGATTACAGGCTCTTGAAATTCAGAAACAGTCGGTCGGCAACAATGTCAGGCTTTCCATAGCAGATTTAAAGAAAACCATTACAGATCAATATATTACTTCATATTCAGACCTTTATGACCTGCAGTTCAACCATTCATTTCTGGAGTTGATGAATCATGAAAATGAGCTTGTGAAACAATTTGTCATCAGCGGGATCGCCAGCCAGTCCGATTACCTGGCCTTGCAGGTTGAAACCCAGGGGCAGCAGGTGCTTGTAAATCAGCTTAAAACCCAGTTTTATAAGGATTTAAGCCTCATGAACCAGCTGTGTGGACTGGAAGACACCGTGGCATATGAGTTGCAGGAGCCTCAGATCGATATTTCAAGTTCTTCGGAGGCAGCTTTATCTCCTTTTTTCCGGCAATTCATTATTGACAGCATGAAGCTTGTAAATGAACGGATTGCTCTTGATGTGAAATACAGACCCAGGGTAAACTGGTTTGCTGATGCAGGGGCCCTGTCGAGCAGACCCGATAATATTTACAGGCATTTTGGCTATAGTGTTGGAGCCAGCCTCAGTGTACCAATTTACGACGGACAGCAAAAAAACCTGGAACTGAGGAAATTATCCATTTCAACAAATACCATATCCAGTTACAGATCTACTTACAGGAAGAAATATGACCAGATGCTTTTTCAGCTGAATGATGAACTTAAAGGAACAGAAAGTATAAAAGCACAGATCAGAAAGCAACTCGAAACGGCAGATCAGCTTGTCTCGTCACTGAAAGCACAGCTTGAAGCAGGACAGGTCAAAATGACGGACTATGTTAATGCAATCAAAAACTACAGGAACATTAACAGGAACCTGAACCTCGTCAACATCAGAATGTTTCAGATCAGGAACGAGATCAGTTACCTGCTTACACGCTAATAACCTTTTCAAACAATGATAACCTCTGAAAAGACAAAGAATCTGCTGTCGGAATTATACCGGCCGGGCATTTTTGCCGGCTTTGCCCTGCTAATTGCAGGATGCGGAAATTCAGGACCTAAGACTGAAGAGACAATTGAAGCCCGTACACCTGTTACAGTTACTTCACCGGAATTTAAAGCAATTTCCGAGACCATTGAGTTTCCTGCTGTATCGGAATTTCTGAGGAAGAATACGATCCGTTCGGCAATAGCGGGTACAGTTGAAGATGTCACGGTCACTCCAGGAGAGGTTGTTGAAAAAGGCAGACATCTTTTCACTGTTAAGACACTTGAAGCCACAGCCCTGCAGAAAGCGTACAAAGGTGATACAAGCCTTGTCTTCAAGGGATTGATTAGCATTAATTCATCGGAAGACGGAGTAGTAAGTTCACTCCTGCACCAGAAGGGTGATTTCGTCCAGGAAGGTGATGAGCTCGCAATACTGGCAGATCAGAACAGTATTGTTTTCAAGCTTGAAGTTCCATTTGAATCAAGGAGATATATCGAGCAGAGCCGGACCTGTTCACTGAGGCTCCCCGACAGCACCATTATAAAAGGTAACATATCCGGGAGGCTTCCGGAAATGAATGCCCTGTCGCAGACAGTAACATATTTTGTTAAACCTTCGGGAGGCGGCAGGCTTCCGCAGAATCTTTTAGCCATGGCACTTGTAAACAAGACTTCAAGAACTGATGCACAGGTTCTTCCAAGGGCAGCAATTCTGGGAAATGAAACACAAACTGAATTCTGGGTCATGAAGGTATTGAACGACAGTCTCGCAATACGGGTTGACATTAAAAAAGGGATTGAGAATAAGAAAGAGGTGGAAGTTACTGATCCGCACTTTCTTCCAGAAGATAAAATACTGCTGACAGGTAATTACGGTCTCCCTGATACGGCTTCAATTATTATCAAAAAGTGATCCTGTGAAGAACTTCTTTCTGAGATATAAGAGTCCGGTTTCGCTGGTAATTGCAGTCATTATAACAGGAGGGCTTTTCCTGTATGCACATATTCAGACCTCACTGTTCCCTGAGATAACATTCCCGAAGATCAAGATTATTGCCGATAATGGTGAGCAGCCGATTGACAAAATGATGATTACCGTGACAAGGCCTCTCGAGGAAGCGATCAAGCAGATACCCGATCTGTACCTCCTGAGGAGTGCCACGAGCCGCGGAACCTGTGAAATATCAGCATTCCTCAACTGGAATGCTGATATTAATGTCAACATGCAGATGCTTGAATCAAGGATTGCACAGAAGAGAAGCGTACTGCCTGCTGAGGTCACGATCCAGATTGAAAAAATGAATCCTTCAATCCTTCCGGTGATCGGATTCACAGTCGAAAGCGATAAAAGAACGCCAATTGAGCTGAACCTGCTTGCCACCTACACCATAAAACCTTATTTGTCACAGATAGAGGGAGTATCTTCAGTAGGTATAATAGGCGGAAAAACAAAAGAATACTGGATTGAGCTTGATCAGAACCGGATGGCTGCCTCACTGGTAACGCCCGAAACGATAAGGGATGCCCTAAGCCAGAACTATTTTATAAATTCCAACGGCTTCCTCGCCGACTACCGCCGCATGTACCTTACCGTAACTGATGCGGCAATATATGATATTGAGGCATTGAAAAATGCGGTTGTGAGAAATGACGGTAAAAGGATTGTCAGGCTGCGTGATGTCTCTGACGTGAATGTTAGGGAAAAAACAGAATTCACAAGGATAAATGCCAACGGACGCCAAGGGTTGCTTGTGGCCATACTCAAACAGCCGGATGCCAACCTGATCGCCCTGTCGGACAAGGTCGCAAAGAAAAAAGCAGAACTTGAAAAGATCCTTCCACGTGATGTCCGTCTCTCTTATTATTATAACCAGGCTGATTTCGTAAGAGACTCAATAAAGAGCGTTAATGACAGCATCTGGGTCGGTCTGCTTCTCGCAATAATCGTTGCTATCCTGTTCCTCAGGTCATTCAGGGCAAGCTCAACCATCCTGGTTACCATACCGGTCACGCTGCTTCTGACAGTCATTGTACTTTATAGTATCGGGTATACCCTTAACATTATGACTCTGGGTGCAATTGCAGCGTCCCTGGGTCTTATAATCGACGATGCAGTTGTGGTTGTGGAGCAGATCCACCGCACACATGAAGAGTACCCTGACAGGCCTTCCAACCAGCTTGTCCATCAGGCAATAAACTACCTGATACCTTCAATGATCGGATCGTCAATAAGCACGATCGTAATATTCATACCTTTCATGCTGTTGGGTGGTGTGGCAGGAGCGTATTTCAGGGTCCTGACCAATACAATGATTGTGACCCTTGTCTGCTCCTTCTTTGTGACATGGATAGGATTGCCCGTAATATATATCTGGTTCTCGGGAATTAAACCTTTGGTGAGGCTTGATAAGCAGCAGGTTTCAAAGAAGGTCAAAAGCAGGAACTGGGTTTACTTCTTTATTAAAAGGCCTGCCCTAAGCCTCCTTTTTATGTTGATTTTAGTTTCTTCAATTATTTACCTCCTTCCAAGGATCGAAACCGGTTTTCTGCCTGAGATGGATGAAGGATCAATAGTGCTTGACTATAAATCACCTCCGGGTACCTCGCTGGATGAAACAGACAGGATGCTTCATGAGGTTGAGAAGATTATAGAATCAATCCCGGAATTTGAATCGTATTCGCGCAGAACCGGGGCACAGATGGGATTCTTCATTACAGAGCCCAATGACGGAGATTTCCTGATCCAGCTTAAAAAGAACAGGAAAAGGAGCACGGAGGAGGTGATAGACGATATACGCAAGCGTGTGGAAGCCACCCAGCCGGCATTGCAGATCGATTTCGGCCAGGTTATAGGTGATATGCTTGGAGACCTGATGGAGTCGGTCCAGCCGATAGAAATAAAGATCTTTGGCAGCGACCAGGATAAGCTTCATGAGCTTTCAGCCGGAATAGCGGATGAAATTGAGAAGATTGAAGGGATCGAGGATGTGTTTAACGGCATCCTGATCGCCGGCCCGTCAGTTGACATTATCCCGGACCAGCAGAAGCTGAGCCAGTTCAATATTTTGCCCTCGTCATTCCAGTTCCAGCTCCAGGCACTGGTTGAAGGAGTCATTGCCGGATCAATCCCTGAAAATGAACAGCTTACAAATATCAGGATGATCTATCCCGGAAGCCTTGAGAATAACCTGGAAAGAATAAAAGGCCAGAATATATTCCTTCCTGACGGCAGCATAAGACCTGTTACCAGTCTTGCCGCCATAAAACTCAGCAAGGGAGTGGCAGAGTTTAACAGGGAAAATCTGAAGCCTGTGTCAATTGTTACCGCAAGGCTCAACAACCGTGATATCGGTAGCGCCATAAAGGAAATACAGAAAATAGTTGGCAAGAAATTCTTCCTTCCCCAGGGATACAGCATTGAGTATGGCGGGGAATATGCAGCACAGCAGCAGTCATTCAATCAGCTTCTTCTGATCCTTATCCTTGCCAGCCTGCTTGTTTTTACTCTTATGCTTTTTCTTTTCAGGGACTTCCGTGCAGGACTGATTATTCTTCTGATAGCAATATCCGGAACAGCAGGGAGTATTATTGCACTGTATATTACAGGAACACCGCTGAACGTCGGGAGCTATACTGGCCTCATAATGATCGTTGGGATAATAGGTGAGAATGCGATTTTTACTTTCCAGCAGTTCATGACAAATATGGCAACCGGGAGTGTAGATGATTCACTTGTTTACGCGATATCTACAAGATTGCGTCCGAAACTGATGACAGCACTTGGAGCAATCATAGCACTTCTCCCGCTTGCAATTGGCATCGGAACGGGGGCACAGATGCATCAGCCGCTTGCAATTTCAGTGATAGGGGGATTTATCATAGCATTGCCTCTGCTTCTTATTGTTTATCCGACCCTGCTCAGGCTTTTATACAAATCAAGAAAGACAGCTTCTTAAAAATCAACATAGAAGTAACCAAAGAGAGCCACAGTGTACCGGTAGCTATGTAAAACCTCAGGATTTCGATAACAAATTCTGTCATGTTTTACCCCCTTTTGATTTACCCCACATTGCTCCGCCGAAACGGCTACGCGAAGGCGAAGAGGGGGAAAGGTAGAATGGGGTAAAGACTCAAGAGACTCTATGCTTCTCAGCGATACTCTTTGAAACTTAAGTCTTTTTTTGAAGTTCCCATTTAGTATTCCCTAATAATGGGGGGTGTCATTCGAATAAAAATATATAAAAATCCATTAAACCCCTATTTTAATATGGGGTAATAGTCAAATAATACATAAAATATTGTAAATACCCCTATAAAAATAGGGTATTCATCAAAATATTATACAAGATTATTTGCGATACCCCTAAAATTATATAGGTTTACTGCAATTAACCTAATTTTTTATGTTTTGATCCTTTATTATGAAACTGAAATGGAAAAGAATCCTGTTTATGCTTGTGTTCCTTTTAACAGGCATAACCGGCCTGTTTGCTTCGGACGGAGCTAAAATTGACTCCGGAGCTACCGCATGGATGCTTACCTCAACGGCGCTTGTACTGCTTATGATCCCCGGACTTGCAATGTTTTATGGCGGACTTGTAAGAAGCAAGAATGTACTTGGTACAATCATGCACAGTTTCGTTGCAATGGGTATTATAAGTGTATTGTGGGTTATCCTCGGGTACAGCATGTGTTTTGGAAAGAACATTCTCGGGGGGATATTTGGATGGAACTGGAATTATTTCTTTCTGAAAGGGATAGATACCAGTATCATGGATGCAAGAATTCCCGAATATGTTTTTTCAATGTTCCAGTGCAAATTCGCAATTATTACGCCGGCTCTTATTGCAGGCGCCTTTGCTGAGCGTATCAATTTCAAAGCTTACTGTTTCTTCATTGCATTATGGAGCCTTCTTGTCTACAATCCGCTTTGCCACTGGGTGTGGGCTTCTGATGGTTTCCTGTATAATCTTGGGGCGAGAGGAGCCATAGATTTTGCAGGAGGAACAGTTGTCCACATATCTGCAGGGGTAAGTGGTCTTGTTGCCGTATTATACTTGGGTTCCCGCCGGGGATATCCTTATCAGGTCATACGTCCTAATAATATGGTAATCACCATGCTTGGAGCTGGATTACTATGGGTTGGATGGTTCGGATTCAATGCAGGCAGTTCGGTCTCAAGCGGCCTCAGCACCGCCCAGGCTCTTACTGCTACACAGGTGGCAGCTGCAACAGGAGCCCTGACATGGATAATAATCGAAGGTATTCACCAGGGTAAAGCAACAGCCCTGGGATTTGCCAGCGGAATATTAGCAGGTCTTGTTGCAGTAACTCCGGCAGCAGGTGTTGTTAAGCCATATGGTGCAATGGTTCTGGGGGTGGTGGCATCAATTTTTTGCTATTCGGCTATCCAGACAAAAAACAAGCTTGGTTATGACGATAGTCTCGACGCTTTCGGAATTCATGGCATAGGAGGAATTACAGGAGCCCTGTTCCTGAGCTTTATTATCCGGCCCTCCTGGATGGCCGAAGCTGCAAAGGCTCATGGAGGTTCATGGACAATCTGGAATCAGTTTGGCGTTCAGGCTATTGCGGTTGGAATAGCAATTGTTTTTGCAGGAGCAATGACGTTCCTGATAATATACTGCCTCAATAAAGTCGTAAAGTTTAAGTCAACTGAAGATGATGAAATGGCAGGACTTGACAGGTCTTATCATGGTGAAAGAGGATATGGAATGTTAAATCCCAGCTAATAAACCTTTTAAATTTTTCACAATGAAACTAATAACTGCAATTATAAGAGAAGTTCAGCTGGACAAGGTGCGTGAAGCACTGATACAGGCTGAAATTACCAGAATTACTGTAAGCAGGGTATCGGGTCATGGACAGCAAAGGATTGAAGAAATGTATAGAGGGCAAAGAATAATTCCTGACCTGATACCCAAGATAAGAATAGAGATCGCTGTAAATGATGCTTTTGTGGATATTACTGTTGATGCTATCCTTAAATCGGCACGAACTAAAAATGGCGATGAAGGAAAAGTTGGAGATGGAAAAATCTTCATAACACCATTGGAAGAATGTATCAGAATAAGAACAGGGGAAAGAGGAGGTTCTGCAATTTAGGTACGGATGTTAGTTAGTTGGTTAGTTGGTGTTTGGATTGAACCCGGTTGCCGAGGAACCGGGTTTCCCTTTTATTATTTGCATCACTTCACTGCCGGCATCTTTTTATTTTTGAATAAAATATGTACTTTTCAGAATTACCGTGGCAGCCATGGATAAGAGTGATACCTGATGAACCTGACATTAGAAAATATCCTGCTGATAGGTTCTCTCCTGCTGGGGATCAGTATTATTGCTGGCAAAACCTCATTCCGGCTGGGAGTACCAACACTCATTCTTTTCGTTATAATCGGAATGCTTGCCGGTTCTGAAGGAATTGGGAAAATCAATTTTGATAATCCTGCAGTTGCCCGTTTTATAGGGGTAGTTGCGCTGAATTTCATTTTGTTTTCAGGAGGACTTGAAACAAGATGGGAGGTTATTAAACCTGTTTTCTGGCATGGACTTGTCCTCTCCACAGCAGGAGTTTTTCTGACTGCCATATCTGTCGGGATTTTTGTCTGGGCCATAACTGACTTTACATTTTATGAAGGGTTGCTGCTTGGTGCGATAGTTTCATCGACCGATGCGGCTGCTGTATTTTCGATCCTCCGTTCAAAAAGCGTTGGCCTCAAGAAAAACATAAGGGCTGTTCTGGAGCTTGAAAGCGGAAGCAACGATCCTATGGCTTACTTCCTTACGCTTGCCGTGATGGGGCTGGTAATTGAAAAGGATCACTCAGCGCTAAGTATCGTCCCCATGTTTATTAAACAGGTTGTAATCGGCACTGCAGCCGGATTGCTCACAGGCAGGCTGGGCAGGGAGATCATCAACAGGATCGAGCTCGATTTTGCAGGTCTTTACCCTGTAATGGCGATCGCCCTTATGTTCTTTACATTCTCATTTACAGATTTTATCGGAGGGAACGGCTTCCTGGCAGTCTATATAACTGCAGTTTACCTCGGTAACCAGTACCTGATACATAAAAGGACAATAATGCAGGTTTTTGACGGCCTGGCGTGGCTTATGCAGATCGTGCTGTTCCTTACACTCGGACTGCTTGTTTTCCCAAGTCAGATAATCCCGGTACTTGGTGTCGGACTGCTTGTTTCTGTCTTCCTTATCTTTATTGCACGCCCCTTCAGTGTATTTGCCTGCCTTTTACCATTCCGCCTGAAGCTGAAAACGATCACATTCATCTCATGGGTTGGTCTTCGCGGAGCAGTTCCAATTGTTTTCGCAACATTCCCTCTCCTGGCAGGAATTGAAAAATCACACATGATCTTCAATCTTGTGTTCTTTATTTCTCTGACATCAGTTCTTCTGCAGGGAACCACTCTGAGATCTGCTGCGAAATGGCTTCATGTTTCGGTCCCTGAGAAAGCCAAGCTGAAGACGCCACTGGATGTAGAGCTCTCCGACACAATGAAATCAGAGCTGACTGAGATTGAGATCAGCGACAGAAGTCCGGCCGCCGGGAAGAGAATTCTTGAGCTTGGATTCCCGAGGGCAGCATTGATAGCAATAATTAAAAGGAATGGCGTTTTTATCACTCCCAACGGAACCACTGTCATCAAACCTGGAGACAAGCTTGTAGTTATTGCAGAGAACTCTGAAAGCCTGAGCAGGGTGCATAAAGTTCTCGATCAACCGGAACTACCGGAAGATAGTTAAGTATCATCTGAACCTTTTGTCAGAGCAGGAAATAAATCAGTATTTACACTGTGATCTTGGTGGTCTCTGCAGTGAAATAAAATAACCTTAGAGGTATTATATATGTTGTATTTAAAACCAGGCTCTTACCAGAACATTGTTTTCGTACCGGAACTCGCTTATCCTGTAACAGATGCTGGAATCATTTTCAATCTGGTATTCCCAGTGTCCGTAAATACTGGGGGTTGAGTATAACCTTCTCAGGTAGATCCTCTCTCCGGGAGTAAAATCACATTTCTTGCTGTATGCTGATATCCTTCCAAAGTTGTTGTACAGGGTTGTCTTGATCCATATCAGATTTGGACCGCCAAGGGTTTCAGGTCCTGTATGGGAATAATCGATGAAATTCCCGATGTACTTTCTTGAGTTAACAAGTTCATCCTCCCTGAGTTGGGGGTATTTCTTAGTTGTACTGCATGACAACATCAATCCGGTTACTAAAACCATTATCATTCCCGTCCTGTTAAAATGTCTGCTCATTTTGAGTTCGGTTAAAACCTGGTAAACTGGCAACAATAAAGGATTTAAAAGTAATTCAGACGGAGTAAATCAGCAATACGTAAATGTCCATTTAGTGTGGATTAAATGAAGATAAGGAAAGCTTTTGTCAATTGATTCATAACGGTTATTTAAGGCAGAAAATCACTTCTCTCCGCTTTGGCTCCCTTCGTCAAAATGGCGCAAAAATTTATTAGAAAATTAAAGGAAATTAACTGCAGAGTAGTTTGTTGGCATGATATTGTGTTGATAATCTATATATTAATAATAAGGTACGGTCTAGAGTGTGAAAATTTGCTTTTTGACTAATGGCATTTTATTGGAGGTTAGGACGCTTCGCACTTCAGGTTGCCCACCCCCGGATTTCAACCTTTTCAACGTGTCAACTTTTCAACTTTTTCGCCCTTTTCAACCTCCTCTTAAATATTTTGCATATATTTGACTAAGTGTTTCCTCAACGTGCTGATTTTTAAAATATGTTAGTAAGAACTTTTGCAAGTGCTGTCACCGGCATCGATGCTGTTACAGTCACTATCGAGGTTAATGTGTCCCGCGGTATCCGTTTTTTCCTTGTCGGACTTCCTGATGTGGCAGTTAAGGAGAGTCAGCAGAGAATTGAATCCGCCCTTAGGACTCTTGGTTTCCACTGGCCCGGTAAGCAGGTAGTCATAAACATGGCGCCTGCTGATATCCGGAAGGAGGGATCTTCCTATGATCTCCCGCTTGCCGCAGGTATTCTGGCTGCCGATGAAAAGATATCCAGGTCCCAGCTGGAATCATTTGTCATTATGGGTGAGCTATCGCTTGACGGAACGCTGCAGCCTGTCAGGGGAGTGCTGCCGATAGCTCTGAGGGCAAGGGAAGAAGGTTTCAGTGGAATTATTGTACCTGTGAAGAATGCAAGGGAGGCTGCGGTCGTGAATGATCTGACAGTCTATGGCATGGAGACCCTCGGTGATGTGGTCGGTTTTTTCAACGGGTCGAGGAAGTTCGAGCCTGTAAAGGTGGACCTGATGGAGATCTTCAACAATGAGGTGAACAGGTATGATATTGACTTTTCCGATGTCCGGGGGCAGGAAAATGTCAAAAGGGCCCTTGAAGTGGCTGCGGCAGGTTTTCATAACATATTGATGATCGGACCTCCGGGTGCAGGCAAGACTATGCTTGCAAAAAGGCTGGCTACCATAATTCCACCCCTTACACTTGAGGAGGCACTCGAAACAACAAAGATCCATTCGGTTGCCGGAAAGATCGATGATCATACCCCGCTTATGACAAAAAGGCCCTTCAGAAGTCCCCACCATACGATTTCCGACGTCGCCCTGGTCGGTGGAGGCACATTTCCCCAGCCCGGCGAAATATCCCTGGGGCACAACGGAGTTCTTTTCCTAGACGAACTCCCTGAATTCAAGCGGACCGTGCTTGAAGTCATGAGGCAGCCGCTAGAGGACAGGGTAATTACCATCTCAAGGGCAAAATCAACCGTGGACTATCCGGCTAGTTTTATGTTAGTCGCTTCAATGAATCCCTGCCCGTGCGGTTTCCACAACCATCCCGAAAAAGAATGCACCTGCTCACCAGGTATGGTTCAGAAATACCTGAACAGGATCTCTGGCCCTTTGCTTGACAGGATAGATATTCATA
>JAUZNW010000044.1 GCA_030706785.1 Bacteroidota bacterium
AACTATATCTGATGAGATATACCAAAATTCTCTTACTATCATTTGTCTTTTTATTTTCAACGAATTATATAAAAGGCCAGGCATGTATTACACCTCCTGCAGACGGATCCGATAACCAGACTGTCTGTCAGAATTCGCCAATTAAGAATATTGTCTATACCCTCAGCCCTCTTGTCAGTGGAGCCACTGCCACAGGATTACCGGTGGGAGTCATCGGGACATACTCGCCGGGCCTGTTCATAATCAGCGGTACGCCAACAGTATATGGTACTTTTTCATACAGGGTAACAGTTACCGGTGGGATTTGTACCGGTTCTCCCAATGCTGACGGTAAGATAACAGTTATACAGCTGCCTCCTGCAACAATAACAAGTTCAGATCCGGATAACATTTTCTGTGCAGGGACCCTGATAACGTTTACTGCCGGGCCTGCAGGTGCAGCAAATTATAACTTCAGGATCAATGGTTCAAGTGTCCAGAATGGCACATCCAATACTTATAAAACCAGAACATTAACAAACGGTCAGACAGTTGATGTAATAGTAACAAACTCATTTGGTTGCATTGGTACATCATCCGGGATAACAAACACTGTATTTGCAAAACCTACAGCTACTGCAGCCAACAACGGACCTGTCTGTCCTGGGACAGCTCTTAACCTTACAGGAGGACCAAATGGAATGCAAGCATATTCCTGGAGTGGTCCCAACGGATATAGCAATGCAACACAGAGCCCACAGGTCTCTGCAAGTGCAACACCATCTATGTCAGGGACATATACTCTGATTGTAACAACGACCAATGGCTGTCAGGATACTGCAACCACAAATGCAGTCGTACGAACGCCCCCCGCAGTAACTGCAGCCAATAACGGACCAGTCTGTGCCGGAACAACGTTAAGCCTTACAGGAGGACCTAACAATATGACCTATTCCTGGAGCGGTCCGAACGGTTTTGGCTCACCTCAACAAAACCCTGTGGTTTCAACAAGCGCTACACTAGCCATGGCCGGGACCTATACTCTTAAGGTCACCGACAGTAATGGCTGTCAGAATACAGCTTCCACCATTGCTGTTGTTAATGCCCTTCCGGTTGCCACAGCTGCCAACAATGGACCTGTATGCATTGGCACTACACTCTCGCTTACAGGAGGGCCTGTAGGAATGGTCTACACCTGGACAGGACCCAACGGTTTTACTTCTACCCTTCAGAATCCGGTCGTATCAACAAGTGCAACAGCAGCTATGGCCGGCACTTATACTCTCAATGTGATAAATTCAAGCGGATGTATCGGTACTGCAACAACCAATGTTGTCGTAAATCCGCTGCCAGTCGCAACTGCTTCGAGCAACAGCCCTGTCTGTGTCGGGGCAACTCTAAGCCTTATGGGTGGTCCTGCTGGAATGAAAACGTATTCATGGAGCGGGCCAAATGGTTTTACCTCAACCCTCCAGAATCCTGTTGTTTCAACAAGTGCAACAACTGCTATGGCAGGGACATACACTCTTACAGTCACCAACAATAACGGCTGCCTGGGATTGGCTTCAACAGTCGTAACTATTAATCCAGCTCTGGTTGCTGTTGCATCCAATAATGGTCCGGTATGCGTCGGATCAGCGCTGAATTTAACAGGCGGACCCTCAGGTATGACAACTTATTCCTGGACAGGGCCCAACAGCTTTACCTCTACCCAGATTAGTCCGCAGATATCGCCTGCTGCCACACTTGCGATGGCAGGTGTTTATACTCTGACCGTTACAAATGCCATCGGCTGTAGGGACACAGCGACTACCAGGGTCCGGGTTTATGCAGTACCGGTTTCAAATGCTGGCCCT
Source organism: Bacteroidota bacterium (assembly GCA_030706785.1). Taxonomy (GTDB): domain Bacteria; phylum Bacteroidota; class Bacteroidia; order Bacteroidales; family VadinHA17; genus LD21. The sequence continues at coordinate 1,836 of JAUZNW010000044.1, forward strand.
GGAGGTAACGAATGCGATCTAAATTTTGTATTAGGTGCAGTACCGAGTGTCGGTACCGGATTGTGGAGCCTTTTTAATGGTCCGGGGACAGCAACTTTTACCCCGAATGCAAGTTCTCCAACAGCCACAGTCACCGTATCAGCTTACGGGACATACATTTTCATCTGGACTGAAACCAATGGCCCCTGCATGAACAGCTCTTTTGTGACAGTGAATTTCTATCAGCGGCCTGTTGCAAACCCAGGAACGGGGGGGAGTGCATGCAATCTGACTTATGCACTCAATGCGGTCCCTGGTCTCGGAACAGGGATATGGACAATGACAGGCGGTACCGGCACCGTAGTATTTTCCCCGGATGCAAATACTCCTTCAGCTACCGTCCAGGTATCCGAATACGGAGCAAAACAGTTTACGTGGACTCAAACCAATGGCACATGTTCGGATGATTCAACAATAACGGTTAGTTTTTACCAGCAACCGGTTGCATTTGCCGGAGCAGGAGGAACTAACTGCGGCCTGAGTTACAACCTCAGAGCTACACCCAGCATAGGGACAGGAACATGGACACTGGACAGCGGACCGGGAACCGCTACATTCAGCCCTGATGCTAATCAGCCTAACGCGACAGTTACTATAACAGCTTATGGTACTTATGTGTTCAGGTGGACAGAAATAAACGGAACATGCTCAAGCAGCTCAACTGTATCCGTTATTTTCATAGAACAGCCGGCAGCGGATGGCGGGAACGGAGGAAACGAATGTGACCTGAATTTCACATTAAATGCCGTACAGCCGACTTCGGGAACAGGCACCTGGACCAAAGCGAGCGGCCCCGGGAATGTTACTTTCAGTCCCGATGCAAATCAGTATAACGCAACCGTTACGGTATCACAGGCAGGAATTTATGACTTTACCTGGACCGTTGTGAACAGCCAGTGTTCGTCATCAGACATTATTAGAGTGACCTTTAATAATCTGCCATCAGTAAATGCGGGCGAAGACGTGATTATTTGCAGGGGCAGAAGCGCTCAACTGAATGCAACCGGGACAGGGACATTCCTATGGTCACCGGCTGGGCCTCTGAATAATCCAAATATCCGAAATCCGCTTGCTACTCCGACAACAACTACCTTGTTTACTGTAACACTGACTGATGCATCAGGTTGCAGGAACAGTGACCAGGTAAATGTTGAAGTAAGACAACAGCCTGTGGCAAATGCAGGACCTGACCAGATGCTTGAATACACATTTGAAACTGACCTTCAGGCATCAGCACTCGGATCAAACCAGACAGGTGAATGGACCCTGCTTGAAGGGGATGGTGATCTGTCGGATAAGAACAGTCCGACATCTCATGTAAGCAAACTGGGCCTGAACACTAATAAATTTATCTGGAGGGTTACAAACAACGTATGCCCTGTATCATCGGATACAGTGAACATAGTTGTGCATAATCTGGTCATACCTACACTGATAACACCCAATCTTGATGGTAAGAATGACTTTTTTGTCATCATGGGGGTTGAAACTTTTGGCAGTATATCACTGACAGTCTTTAACAGATGGGGTGTAAGAGTTTATGAAGACCCTGCCTACGATAATAACTGGAATGGGGTGGATGATAATAAAAATCCACTTCCTGATGATACATACTTTTATGTGTTAAAACCGGAAAAGGGCAGGACAATAAAAGGATATGTGGTTATAAGAAGATAAAAGTAAAAAAAGATAATAATATGACAGGATGTGGTAGGATCATCGCTGCAGCTTCGCTGGTATTATTATCAGCTCTTGATAGTATTGCTCAGCCGGTTTGGGTTACAGGAACACCTGCTGTACCCTCAACCGGTCCTTTGTCAATCAATATTAATTATGGAATAGACAGGGTCGGAACTGTTTACGCTATTGTATATAATTATAATAATACTACAATCTTAACCTCTGCTCAGGTGAGAACGAGCGCCCTTCTGGGACCAACCGGAACTATAACCGCAACACTGGTTCGAAGCATCGCTAAGGCTGATATCGGAAGGGTGATCCAGTCTGTTCTGAATGTCATTAATCCGAATCAGATTCATACCATATATATTGTTGCTGCCGACAGCAAGGCAAAGCTACAGGCTTCGCCTGTCCGCCTGAATGCAACAACACTGTCGTGCCCTCAGGCAAATGCAGGGACCGGCGGTGATGAATGCGACCTGAATTTTGTTCTCAATGCAGTTCCGGTGCTTGGGACAGGAACATGGACCAAGGTGTCGGGACCCGGAAATGCTACTTTTTCTCCCAATGCCAATACAGCAAACGCAACGGTGACTGTCACTGCATATGGATCCTACACGTTCAGGTGGACTGAAGTCAAAGGGGTCTGCAAATCAAGCGCAGATATAATTGTCAATTTCATTCAACCACCTGTGGCTAATGCTGGTACAGGAGGCGATGTTTGTGATCTTGATTTTGTACTGCAGGCGGTTACCGGATCGAGTGACGATTCAGGCACCTGGTCGATGACAAGTGGAACCGGGACCGCGACTTTTTCACCTGATGCACACAGCCCTGTAGCGACCGTAACGGTATCTGAATCAGGCACAAAGGTTTTTACCTGGACAGTCATCCGAGGTGTTTGCTCAAGCAGTTCGAGTGTAACGGTAAATTTCAACCAGCAGCCTTCTGCAAATGCAGGTACAGGAGGGAATAACTGCGGGCTGGAGTTCTATCTGAGTGCGGTACCCAGTGTCGGTACCGGAACATGGACAAAGGTGAGCGGGCCAGGCACAGCAACATTCAGCCCGAATACTCACACCCCTAATGCCAAAGTCACAGTCACAAGATACGGGACATACGTATTCAGATGGACGGAAGTGAACGGCACATGCGCCAGCAGCGCTTCTGTTACGGTTGGTTTCTTTCAGCAGATATCCGCCGATGCAGGAAATGGGGGAGATGAATGTGACCTGAATTTCCAATTGAATGCTGTTCCAGCATCCGGGACATGCACCTGGGCGAAAGTAGGAGGCCCCGGGACTGCTACATTCAGTCCGAATGAACATCAATATAATGCAGTCGTGACAGTGAGTGAACCAGGAATATATGATTTCTCCTGGACCGTAATTACAGCCAATTGTTCATCAGTGGATATCATTAGAGTTGGATTTCATGCACCACCGTCAGTTGATGCAGGAACTGATATCGCAATATGCAAAGGAAGCAGTACCAATCTGCATGCAGAAGGCGCAGGTACTTTCCTTTGGAGTCCTGCTGGTCCGCTGAACAACCCCAATATTCAGGATCCTGTCGCGACGCCAACTATCACGACTGTTTTTACTGTCACTCTTACTGATCAGTGGAACTGCCGGAATTCAGACAACGTAACAATTGAGGTAAGGGAGAAACCTGTTGCCAATGCAGGACCTGATCAGATCCTTAATTACCTGTTTGAGACTGATCTTCAGGCTTCAACACCTAAAAGTCAGGAGGTTGGCGAGTGGAAGGTCGTTAATGGAACAGGCGTTTTTGATGATATGTATAACAACAAAACCCGTGTGTCTAAACTTTCGCTTGGGGACAATGATCTGGTCTGGACAGTATCGAATGCCGTCTGCGCAGAATCGTCCGATACTGTAATGATAAGGGTTAATAACCTGATTATTCCGACACTGATTACTCCCAACAATGATGGTAAAAATGACTTTTTTACCATCTCCGGGCTTGAATCATTCGGAAAAAGCAACCTGACAGTCTTCAACAGATGGGGAGCTGTCGTCTATTCAACCGAAAATTATAATAACAACTGGGATGGTAAGGATAATAAAGGTAATCTACTTTCAGAGGACACTTATTTCTTTATTATTCAGTCAGAAAAGAGCACCCCTATAAAAGGTTATCTTGTAATAAAACATTAAGATGAAAAGGATTCTCAAGACACTTCTTTTACTTCTTATGCCGCTGGGAGCGTTTGGACAGCTGACTCCTTTTACGAATCAATACATACTTAATCCGCTGAGTATAAATCCGGCATATGCCGGTAACAGGGAGGTGATGAACATCGCTGCCTTCTACAGAAAGCAATGGGTGGGGATCAAAGGATCCCCGGAAACAATGTCGTTCGCTGCGGATGCACCTTTCAATGACGACAGGATGGGACTGGGACTGCAAGTGGTAAATGATAAAATCGGCGTCACGAATGAAACTAAAATCAATACAGACTATTCCTATAAGATCAACATGAAAAGAGGAATCCTTTCATTCGGACTTGGAGCAGGCATTATCATGACAAACACTGCATGGTCAAAGCTTGTTCACATTGATCCTGAAGACAACCTGAATGATACAAAAATTTATGTAGCACCTGATTTTACTTTTGGTGCATATTATTCCAGCCAGAGCTGGTTTGCAGGATTTTCAATACCCAGGCTGCTCGGCTATAAATTCGATACTGAAAAGAACAAGTATGTGATTAAAAACTCAATTGGCGAGTACAGCTATATGTTTAATACAGGCTATATGTTTGATCTGTCACCGAAACTAAAATTCTTCCCGTCCGCTCTTGTGGTTTATTCTGAAAGCACAAAACTGCTTTACGACATAAATGCCCATTTCAGGATAATGGACCGTTTCTGGATCGGTGCTTCCTACAGGAATTCCAGGGCAATTTCCGGAATGTTCCAGTTCCAGGTTAATAATCAGCTCAAGCTTGCATACACCTATGACTTTGATTTCGCCAAATTAAGGACTTTTAGCTCAGGTTCACATGAAGTGATGCTCAGATATGAATTTCGATACAAAGTAGAGGCTGTCAGCCCGTTAAATTTCTAAATTTATATCATGAAAAGTATCTTTTTTCATAGCATCACAACGTTATTGCTGGTACCTCTTCTGGCATCCGGTCAAACCGGGACCTATACAATCAATATAGCAAAATTCAGCTCTAGAAAAATTGATGAATTTTCACCGGTATATTATAAGAAAGGGATAGTTTTCTGCTCGAACAGGAACCATGGTTTGTTCATGAACTATTTCACTCCTGAAAATAAAGGACTTCTTAAGATTAATTTTGTTGATCCTGCCACCGGAAAGGTAAGGCTTTTTTCACGGGAACTGACGACAAAGTTTAATGACGGTCCGGCGTCATTCAGCAGGAATTTTGACACTGTTTACTTCTCAAGAAATCTTAAGGTCAGCGGAGCAGTAAGCGAAAACTCGAATCCAAGAAACAAGCTTGGAATTTTTACTGCTGTGGAGGAAGGCGGCAAGTGGGGAAAGATTCTGGACATACGTTTCAATAATGAATACTATAATATTACTACTCCATATATATCACCTGATGGAAAACGACTCTTCTTCGCCTCTGACAATCCGGCCGGTTTTGGCGGTACCGACCTTTATTATTGCAATTGGAAAGGAGATTACTGGGACGATCCGATTAATTTGGGTCCGGAGGTGAATACGGCAGGGAATGAATCTTATCCTTTTGTTGACAGGGAAGGAGGGATCTTCTTCACTTCGGACGGGCGCAAGGGATTGGGAGGAAAGGATATTTTCTACACGAAGGAGTCGGGGAAAAAATGGCTTACTCCTGTACCCCTTGATGCACCGGTCAATTCGGAATACGATGATTTTGCCCTTGTGGCGGATTCAGTGATGAATGAAGGTTATTTTTCATCCAAAAGAGGAAGCAGCATTGACATCTACTATTTTAGAACCAATATTCACCAGCTTTTTTATTGTAAAAGCCAGAGGATCAATCAATACTGTTTCAAATTCACTGATGAAAGTAAGATCCCTATCGATGAACGGTATGTTCAGCCTGAGTGGAATTTTGGAGACGGGACAACCTTATTCGGAACAAGTGTTGAACATTGTTTTAAAGGTCCTGGCAGGTATAAAGTTACACTCGACATTGTTGATAAGAAAACAGGCCGCTCTTTCTATCCGGAAAAGGCTTATAATCTTAATCTTACTGATATTGAACAACCTGTAATATCTGCCCCTGCTTCAGGTATGACAGGTGAAAATATCAGCTTTGATGGATTGTCATCCAATTTCCCTGGCTGTACGATACTGAATTATACCTGGTACTTCAGCGATGGAGCAAGGAAGACGGGCGACAAGGTGGCTCATTCTTTCCAGGAAAAAGGTGATTTCGAAGTTAAGCTGGGACTTTACGTCAGGAATAACAAAACTGGTGAAATACGGCAATCATGTTCCTCCGTGCCGGTAAAAATATTCGGAGACAGGCTTGACAAAACGGCATTTGAAAAAAGGGTAATAAAGGCTGATCCTCCGGTAAATATAACCGATTACGATCATGCGAAGCTTGAGTACCTTTACTCGAACGAAAAGGCATATAATCCTGACGTTGTATTCAGAGTGGAAATATTGACCTCCAAAATAAGGCTTCCGCAGGATGATAAAGCATTCAGGAATATCCCCAGGAAATACACAATCAGGGAGGAATACATACCATCAGAAAAGACCTACAGCTACTTTGTATGTGAAGAAATGAGCCTGATGGAAACTTACCCTTCATTTATTGAAATAACTTCCCTTGGTTTTACAGATTCACGGGTAAGGATTTTTACAGTTGATGATCCTGCTGTGAAGGAGATTAACAACCTTAAGAGGATTTTCGGCATTTCAGCAGATGTATTCTTCAGGAAGAATGACTTTGCAATAACCCCGGCAGGAACTCAACTCCTTGATCTTGTGCTTGGTATTATGGCCAAATATCCAAACATCAGGCTTGAAATAGAAAACCATACTGACAATGTCGGGTCACAATCGGCCAACCTGCTTCTGTCACAGAAACGCGCTGAGGCAATGACCGGTTACCTTGCCACTAATGGCGTAAGCCCAATGAGACTGGTTGCAAAAGGATTCGGAGGCACAAAACCTGTTGCCTCAAATTATTTCGAAGCCGACAGGAAGCTGAACAGAAGAGTGAATTTTGTTGTGGTGAAGGAGTAAGTCGGAAGAGAGTTGGCAGTCGGCAGTTGGCAGACGGGAGAATAATATTACCTGTCGCCCGAAGCCCGTTGCCTTCTAATAGCTTATCACAAGTTTCTGAGTAAACATGGTAATGTTTCCGGTTCCCATCTGGATTATATAGACTCCGGGTTTTAAATCGAGCGGTACCTGGAACTGTCTTATGTCGGGTTCAATTTTATTATCCATAAGTATCTTTCCCGAGAGGCTGATGACCCTGATATAATCGGGAATAAAAGTCTGATCATCAATAGAGACATTGACCTGTTCGCGGGCTGGATTGGGATAGAGTTTGACTGCCAGCTGCTCGTATTCAGGTGAATTCCTGTGACGGAATCCAAAGATCCTGAATTCAGAAATATTGTTCCATGTATCGGTCGAATTTCCCTGACCGACAAGCTTGATATAATTGAATTCTCTCGTTGTTTTTGAAGAAGGAAACTCAAACACCTGGAGATCTCCCGAAAAGGCACACGATGCTGATTTGATCAGAACAGGTTCCCAGTTAACCTTGTCCACTGATCCGTAAACATCAAAATATGATTCCTTTTTCTGTCCGGGTTGAAATGAGATCTTAATATGATGGATACAGAAAGATTCCTCGAGTTCGAAGAGGATCCATTGTTCTGTCCCGTTAGCTGACCACATAGTCCCAATATTGCCATCCGTTACATTTTCAGGTATATACGGAGACTGGTAATCACTTGCCTCAATGGATTCTATTTTAGCTGCTTGGAGTTCGGGGTGAAAGGGAACTACCTCAACAGGGACACTCTTTGATTCAGTTGTTTTTCCATCGCTTACCGTCAGATAAAATTCATACGTCCTGCTTGATTCAACTATAGGTGCCAGGAATCTCAGGACCGGATTGTTGGTTGCGGTAACAGATATATTGTCAGGAGTTTTCCATGAAAATGTGAGATTATCCTTGTTTGCATCATAACTTCCTGTAGCATTGAGCTCTGCGACAAAGCCCGCCTCAGCTTTCTGAGGGTAGTTGACAACTACAACAGGAGCGGTATTCACAGTAGCAGGTGGCTGATTGACGGCGTTGACATGGTTCGTGACTAACTGTGCGTTTAACGCCGCACATTGTCCCCCTGCGGGGCATTGCAGTGGATTGGATGACGGCTTGGTATAGGTTATGGTTACTGCATCGCCATAAACCACTGGCGATGAAATCGTAACAAGTACTTTTACACCTGTGATGGAAACAGTGCTGACGCCTCTGGCTAAGGAATTTACAGTTACGGTAAATGACTGAACCGAAGGGACAATACCCGCAAGTTCAAGATCATAGGTCATCTCTATTACAGAAGGAGCAGCATTTTCGACAGCTGCTCCCACAAAAACAGGGACCTGTGGTGGATTAACCCTGTTTGTAACTGTCTGGGCAGTGATTGAAGCAGCTTTGCCTCCGGCAGGCGTCTGCAAAGGATTTGAAGAAGGAGTCGTATAAGCAACAGTAACTGCATTCCCATTTCCAACAGGGCTTGAAAGGGTCAGCAGTACCATAGTTCCGGAAACCGAAACAGAGCTTACACTTCTTGCCACAGAATTCACCTGTATCGTAAATGCCGATGCTGCTGGAACAATGTTTGCAAGCGAAAGGCTGTAATTCATCACGATCACAGAAGGAGCAGCATTTTCAACGGAGGCACTTACATAAACAGGGCTTGCAGGAGGAGCTGAAGGATTCGGATCCACCATCAGGACCGCTGACGTATAAGGCTGCAGTGTTATTGTACCGGAATACTTTGTACCTTTTACGTCGATATAACTTCCGTCCAGTGTGACAACCTTCGCTGAGCCTGAAGCATTATACTCAAAAATGATCTTGCTGATGTCTGAAACTGTAATTGGAGAAATGTATGAATTTCTATCTTTTCCTGTGTAGGACTGCCAGCCTGAAAGTGAGTAATTATTCGCTGTACTGTACCAGCCTGCTGTCCATGTTCTTGCGATATAGGAATTGTTAACTGGTCTGGCATAGCAGTTGTTATCAGAAGTTCCAAAACTTGGAATATCGTTGCTGGAAGTGCAGAAGGATATTATATTCTCACTTGAAGTCCTGGCAAAGAAAATGTTATTGTTGATTGAGATGTTCCTTATCGGGTCATCGGGGCTGTAGCCGTCATGGATGAAAAGTAACTGGCATCCGTAATCATCAATTCCGCTGCCGTTATCATACGCAGTATTACCGCTAACCTCAATTTCATGTGCATTGTGAAGATAAAACCCTGATGAGCTGCAATGAGCCACTGTATTACCTGTCAAGACCACATTTCTGGTCCTGTCATCCATATATATGCCATGTGCTTCGACAGTGTTGTCCGGAACTCCTGGTCTGTAACCTGCACCGTTTAGGACAATATTATTTGTTACTTTCTCTCCTGTATGGGCAGTGCCGGTTCCTACATATGTATAAATTCCGCCTCCGTCATTCTTGACGAGATTGAAATTGTTGACGAAGTTGTTGTTGACAATTGTATTGTTTCCTGAGAAATTGATTCCAACATACCCGCTGTTTTCAACAACATTATTCTGAATTAAGCTGTTATCACCGTATACTAAAATACCTTCATATGTTCCGTCTCCGGATTCCCCCATCCCCATTATTAGTCCAGTATTTGAAACCGTATTGCCCTGAACAGTGGCGTTTGTATGATCACCATATAATTCAATACCATTATTATTACTGTTATTTATGGTTGTATTAATTATTTTGCAGTAAGGTGATGTCCCGTTCCATGGCCCGTAAATTGCACTTCTACCGGTGAAATTAATACTGCAGTTTTGAACTGTTATATAATCTGAGTTGTTTATCTGTATAGCGTAACTATTGGCTCCCTCAAAACCAATACCATCAAAAATAATATAGTTCTTGCTGTTGAGATAGGCCAGCTGATCGGTAGTACTTACTTTCACTGTATAGCTGTCAGGATTCCCGCTTCCAAAGTACATGAAGAAAGCAGATCCGTCGTAATACCATTCACCCTCCTTATCAAGTGTTTTGATATCATTCTGGATGAAATAACCATATCCGTCGTCTGCGCTGCAACCTGAACCGCTTTTATAGTATAAGGTGCTGCCACTGTGATCTGTGATGGTATTCCTGTCGTATATATAGGGCAGTTTCCTGATCACTACTTCCGCCCCGGTCCAGTCGGGCGACCCTGGTAATTCAGAATCTGTTATTGAAGTATTTGAAACATGTGAGTCTATTGTAAGAAATCCGGTGTTGGGCCATCGGCCGATAGGAGTGTTGACATCGTTAACTGTAACTACGTTAGGGCTGGACTGGCAGGTTATATTCTTGTAATAAATGCCACCTCCATAACTTGTCCATCCAGAAATGGTAGTGAATCCGCTGATGACCGGGTTTGAGCCTGTACCATACGCTCCGATTGTGATCGGGCTGCCTGATGCTCCTGATCTTGATATCTGAATGGCACCATAAAACTGCTCGCCTCTTTTAAACAAAATCCTGTCGCCGGGATTCAGGCCTGAAAAAACAGAATTGACTTTTGCGATTGATTGCCATGGAGTTGATGATGATTTCCCGTCTGCGGCATCATTGCCTGATGAACTGACATAATAGTCTGTTGCTGAGGCAATAATACTTACCAAGCACAAAAAAATCATCAGGACCTTTCTCATGAATGATTTCTGGAAATTATTTTGGTGAACAGGAACAATTAATTGATCAACATCACAAATTAAACGATAAAAATTCAAATTTGGTACTGCAGCGGGATTTATTTTGGAATTCTTTAGGCATTATAGTCAGTAAGTCATTGTAAATTAGTTAAGTATAGGTCTAGTGAAATGGAAGAATAATATGGTAGTAAATCAGGTCCATGAATTCGGCAAAAACGCTCTTAAAACTCTGATTATCAGGTTCAATAGTTTCAGTATTGGGCAGGGCGATAATACCAGTCTGAACCGATCTGCCCAGTACCTTCCTGTAAGTCAGCCAGGTCCTGCGTGCATGGATCCCCATTGTGACAATGTTTACTCCTTCTGCTTTATAGCCCGATAATTTTAACCAATCCCTGAATGCAACCGCGCCTGCCAGTGTCCTGTTGATATTTGTTTTTTTCCCTGTAACAGCAATTATCCTCGAAGGATCAAAACCGCTTTCAATCAGCTTCTTCCTGATTATCTCCGGATGAGAGACGTAATTGTTGATTATCCTGTCTTTTCCTCCAAGTGATCCCGGATCAAACACTGAATTAAAATTGTATGGAATAACTATCTCATTGTCGATGATCATTTCGCTGACATAAAGATTACGATCCCCGTATTTATCAACATAGTCGTTGGTAAATTGAACTGAAATCGAGTCTAGTTCATTAAGGGGCCTGTTCCATGATACAGCATATTTCCGGGGTATTTCATCAGCCGAGTAATCACCGGCAATAGAATCATTTACAAAAAAATTAAAATGAGATTTATATTTTTCCCCTTTCATTTTACTGCGGGCGACAACTTCAATTTTATGCCTGCCGGTTTCCTTGTGAAAAATATAACGCTGATCAGGATAGAAGATCAGGTAACCATTCATTGCTATCATGCAGAAGTCAAGTTCAGCCGATTGAATGCCTGTCGGGACAATCAGTTCATAATCCTTTTTCTGAACTTCGGTTTTTGCAAGTTCAAGGGCACGATCAGGAAGCCATCCTTCGATGATAAGAATATTGGCGTTTACGGGCCTGGTAGGTTCAAGCCAGTGAAGCAGATTCCCATTACGGATCTCAATGAGCAGCAATAAAATAGATGCTGATCCCAGGATAATAATACTGCCTGTAATCTTCTTATTCAATAACCTTGTGTTTTCGGGTTTACTGAACTCAAACTGATTATGCTCCCAAAAGTAATTCATTCATAAATGAAAAAATCGCATGGTTAATAATACTCCTCAATTTGTTCAAAACTGAGTTCCGGACCGGATGGAATGACTTGAAACAGTCAAGATTTTTTATCATAAGTTGTATAATAAGAACCTGTACATTCAGTTTTAATATTGTTTAAACGACGCAAGAGAGAACTAATCAGGAAAACACCTAAAATACATTGAATAAAACAGTTAAGTCCGATCTGTACCGCCATGAAGGTCTGACAGGTTTAAAAGGATTCATCAAAGGCTGGTTCATTCCGGGATTCCGGTATATTTATGTATTCAGGAAAGTTACCTGGAAGAGAAGGTTTTCACCCGCAGGCATATTCTTCAGGCTTCTTAAAAGGAGATACAGATACAAGTATGGTTTTGAAATCAGTCCGGATGCGAAGATCGGTGATGGTCTTTACCTTACCAGCCATTGCGGCCCTGTCATCATCGGTCCTGTCACAATCGGAAAGTACTGCAATATTTCGCATTCCGTGACCATTGGAAGATCATATAGGGATGGCGTCCTCGGCCGTCCGACATTGGGGGATTATGTATGGATTGGTCCTGGCGCCGTACTGGTGGGAAAAATAACCATTGGCAACAATGTTCTGATAGCTCCGAATTCTTTTGTAAACTTTGACGTCCCTGACAAATCGCTTGTTATTGGAAATCCCGGGAAAATTATCTCCAGGGAGAATCCTACAAGGAATTACATCAATGATATTTTAAATGAATAGGATCAGGTTGATTTATTTTTATTGAAATATACAGATTTACACTGCTGATATGTTCTACGAGAAAGAAATCTCTGCATCTGAACTGGTGACCGATTTTTTAAAAGACAGGGAGCGGAAACCAATTCTTCAGATTATGGGTGAAACATTTTTGCTTTTTTTCAGATCCGGAAGATTTCCAAGACATTATTACTCAAGGTTCCTTTTCAAAAAGGATAGTTCGAATATATTTGACTATTTCCCCGACAGTTACTTTGAAAAGGTAAAGCCTGTTTTTAACGATAAGGAAGCAAGAGAGGTCCTTGAGAATAAATTGTATTTTGATTTTTATTTCAGTCAGTTTGGTATTAGCCTTCCACGGATCCTGATGTATAATCACAGAAATATATTCGTGGTTGATAACAGGATCAAAGAAGTAAACTGTGTTGAAGAGTTCAGAACTCTTATGTCCGGTATCCTTAAAAACAAATCTGTCAGTAAGTTACTCTTTATTAAGAAAACCTTCTGGAGCTACGGTGGTGATCAGATTTATAAAGTCAGCCCGGAACAGGTTGAAAATGACCCGGAAATGATCAATAATTTATATTCTGCCGTTATAAAATCCGGGTTCCTGTTTCAGGAGACAATAAAACAGCATCCGGAGCTTGACAGGCTGAATCCTTCATGTCTTAACACCATGCGGCTTGATACGTTTATTGATCAGGATGGTAAGATTGAAGTTCTCTCAGGATTTATAAGGACAAGTGTCACGAACAGGCATGTCGATAATGTAAGTTCAGGCGGATGTCAGGTTCCTCTTGACATTGAGACCGGCAGGCTGAAGAAATATGCTTACAGGGTTTTAAAAATGTCTGGTGTTAAATTGTTAACAGAACATCCTGTTACAAAAACAACTTTTGAAGGTTACATGATCCCGTATTTCAGGGAAGCCAAAGAACTGGTGATAAAGGCTGGTGGTCTATATCCATGTCTTCGCCTTGTCGGATGGGATGTGGGAATCAGTGAGAATGGTCCCGTGCTGATAGAAGGTAATTCAGATTACAACATGGCCGGAAATGATCTGGCTGATGGCGGATATCGGGCAAATCCTGTTTTCAGGAAGGTGATAAAAGAGTATAACGAATTGAAAAAGATAAAGGGCAATCACAACTGACCATTTATTTACAGGAAAGGGTTATTCATCAAAAACCGGGATTCTTCAACTTCTTTTTGGTTATTTTTGCATGGCTTTGATTCCCGGATAATTTACCTGTAATTCTCTGCGTTTTCACAAAGATATTCAGTTGAGAAACAGGACATATCAAGCCTATAAAATGTCAGTTCATGAAATGTGACTGACGGAGCGAAGCTATATCAATTAAGATACTAATGAACGGCTATTTTTTAAAAGCCAGAGATTTTCTGAAAGCCTATCTTACTGAAGGTCATGAAAGGAGCGTCAAGGCAAAAAAGAACATACTGGCATCCTTCCTTATTAAGGGCGCCAGTATTGGAATCAGCCTTCTGCTGGTCCCGCTTACGATAAATTACATTAATTCATCACGTTATGGTATATGGTTGACACTCAGTTCCATAGTTGCGTGGCTCAGCTTTTTCGATGTTGGCCTCACGCAGGGATTGAGGAACAAGTTTGCCGAAGCAAAGGCAAGGAATGATGATGAGGTTGCCCGTATTTATGTAAGTACAACATATGCCATACTTGCGATCATTTTCTTTGCTATATGGGTGATATTCCTCGTATGCAATAATTACCTGAACTGGCCAAAAATCCTTAATGTTCCGGCCGAAATGCAGTCGGAGATATCCTTGCTGGCTGTTATTGTCTTCACCTATTTCTGCCTTTCTTTCGTATTAAAAATAGTTTCAACGGTCCTTCTTGCCGACCAGCAACCTGCAAGATCCTCATTAATCGATATGCTTGGCCAGCTTGTTTCGCTTATTTTTATAGTAATCCTGGTAAAAACAACTGAAGGATCACTTTTAAAATTGGGGATAGCCTTGTGTGTGTCTCCGTTGCTTATTCTGGTTGGGGCAAATCTGCTGCTATTCAGAGGAATATACAGCAAGTACCGTCCCGGATTTTCCAAAATCAGGTTCATTTATGCAAAAGACCTGTTTAATCTCGGACTGGTATTTTTTATAATACAATTGGCAGCAATAATTCAGTTTCAGACAGCCAATATCATTATCGCCAGGAATTTCGGGACCAGGGATGTGACTTCCTATAATATCGTGTACAAATACTTCAGTATACTGAATATGATATTTACCATATTCATAACTCCCTTCTGGTCAGCCTCAACAGAGGCTTACCAGAAGAATGATATAGGATGGATAAGAAACGGGATAAAAAAATATAACCAGGTTAATCTTCTGCTTTTCCTGGCAGGATTGATAATGCTTATTTTTTCGGATACAGTCTATCGGGTCTGGCTGGGAAAAGGGACCGTTGATATCAGGTTTTCGCTTTCACTCTGGGGATTCCTCTACTTTAATGTAATGATGTTTGGAGGCAAGTATGTCAACTTTCTCAACGGCATCAGCGCCCTGAGGATCCAGTTCATTTCCAGTGTTATCAGCCCATTCCTGTATATTGCAGTCGCCTTGCTTCTTATAAAATATTATCACCTGGGCGTATATTCACTCTTCATAGCCTCAGTAATTGCCAGCTTCAATGGCTTTATCCTTGCTCCGCTACAATATAACAGGATAATAGTTAAAAAATCTGATAGTTCTATCTGGTACAAGTAGTCCCAACTATTAATGGTGAAAGTAGTCCATATACAGAAATCTGTCATGTCGACCGGCAGAGCACCTCTCAGGCTCCACAAGGCCATGTTGAAGGAGAATATCGATTCCTCGATTTTATCATTGGATTTTGATGTAAATCAATCTGATTCTGTCAGGAAGACAAGTACGGGCTCAAGGATCCGGGCCAGAATGGATAATTTCTTGCAGTCACTAATCACGCGCAATGTAAAGAAACAATACGGGCTCTATTCTTTCCCTATTCTGGGGACTGATGTATCAGGCTATGAACTCGTTAGGAATGCTGATATCATATACCTGCATTGGGTTCAGGGAGGCTATCTGAATTTATCGGGGTACAGGAGGCTCACACGGATTGGCAAGCCGGTTGTTATTGTAATGCATGACATGTGGACGATAACCGGCGGATGCCATCACAGCTTTGACTGTGAAAAATATACTTTACAATGTGCTGATTGCCCGATGTTTCTTAAAACCGGACCAATTGACTGGGTTTCAATAGAATTCAGAAGAAAAAAGAAGCTCTACTCAGGATTCAGAAACGTATCTTTCGTTTCCCCTAGTAAATGGCTCAGTGATTGTGCTGAGAGATCAGAATTAACAAAAGACAAGCCCCTTTATCATATTCCAAATATTATTGATACTACTCTTTTTAAACCTGTTGGCAAATCGTTTGCAAGGAGGATTCTAAACCTCGATGAAAATGAAATCATTATCGGCTTTGGCGCTTTTGAAATATCGAGTGCTTACAAAGGATGGGCAGAACTGGTCAAAGCACTGGAAATACTTAGTTCGGATCCTGCTGCCAACAGCATCTCAATGCTGGTCTTCGGAGCCGGATATAAAAAAGAAATTGCCGAAACAATTCCTTTTAAAACCCGTTTTATGGGATTTTTAAAGGATGAGTATTCAACTGTACTCGTTTACAATGCAATTGATGTATTTGTAACTCCTTCACTGGCTGATAATTTTCCAACAACCATACTTGAATGCCAGTCATGCGGCACACCGGTTGTGGGATTTGAAGTAGGCGGCATACCGGAGATCATAAGACACAAAGAAAATGGGTATCTTGCAAAATACCGGGATGCAGGAGATCTTGCCAGCGGTATAAAGTTCTGCATCAGCAGCACGATTAAAGGGCGGTTATTGCCTGATCTGGAAATGGATTTTTTAGTGAAGAAACATCTTGATCTCATATCTGAAGTAGTCAATTAATAACTGGCGGGAATCAAATGGCATCGAAAGAAAACATAATAGCTCAGGAAACCATCGAAAAGGCCACCGGGAAAACAGCGCTCGTTGCTGAAGACCTGCTTTGGCTGGGATTTATTATTTACATAGCAAGTTTTGTAATTGCATCTACTGATTCGGTTAATTATGTTGTCTGCAATATTTTCCAGATTCTTGGCATAGCCCTTATGCTGCCTTCAGCCGTCATACTGTTTAATACTAAAATTGAAAACGGATACCTGAGAATCGTATTCTTTATCTATATATTATGGCTCCTGGCAGCAGTCATCAGGGGGATTAAATTCGATTATGAGTTCCTGAAACTATTGCTATTCGATCCAAACAAAGGGATCTTCCTCTACCTTGTACCATTATTCATACTGATACCTTTGACTCCCACCTTTCTTAAGAAGCTTTTTAACACCATTGTGATTTTAGGCATCATATACTTACTGTACGACCTCCTCTTCATAAAGCAACTTCTTTACTCCGGGGAAAATCTACATAGTCAGGGACTTTCCGAATACTTTATACAACAGCTCAGCCTCCCATGTGGATTTATCCTGCTGACTTTCATTTATCATACCAGAAAGATAAACCTGTTTGCACTTTTAATAATGGGTGTTTCTTTTTTAATTGCGGTTATCAGGGCAAGAAGGGGTTTGATATTCATTTCATTCAGCATGCTGACCTTTGCATGGCTCATTTATCAGATGACAAACAAAACAAGAGTGATAAATATAGTTCTTTCTCTGTTTTTTATAACGATTATTGCCTATGCTGCAATAGGTATTTATAACCAAAACAGGAAAGAAACCTTCAGCTTGATTACAGAGCGCATAAGTCAGCGAACCAGAAGTCAGGTAGAGCAATACTTTTACAGGGACATGAAGACCACTGACTGGATTATCGGCAAAGGTCTAGCTGGAGAATACTTCTGTCCCGGAGTTAATGAAGGAGAAGGGAAAATTACAGTTTACAGGACTGTAATCGAAACAGGGTTCCTGCAAATTATCCTGAACGGTGGAATAATAAGCCTTAGCCTCTTTATTCTGATCACGTTACCAGCTATAATAAAAGGTCTGTTCTACTCACGGAATTTCCTGGCAAAGGCCGCTGCATTGTGGGTTGTTCTGCTTTTGCTTTATCTCTATCCGGCAGCACCAGTTATCTTTACACTAAACTATATAATTGTCTGGATATCGATCGCAATATGCTATTCAGAAGAAATAAGGAAGCTTTCCAATGATGAGATGCTTGAAATCCTAAAGGCAGCTAAAAACTGAGTCTCGCTTCTTATGCCAGAATTATTGACTTTTCCTAAAGTTCTTATCTTCGGCCAGCCATTTAATGATTTTTCCGGCGGAGGAATAACACTGACCAACCTGTTTAAAGGATGGCCCAAGGATAAAATCGCTGTCGCCTTTATTGGCCATGGATTGCTCAATATTACCACAGATGTTTGTAATACAGTCTATCAGCTCGGCCGGGATGAACATAAATGGATCTTTCCTTTAAACCTGATTCAGAGGAAATTCAAATCAGGTCTGAGATCATTCAACGATACAGAGGTAAAGGTACCGGCTAACTATATTCAGTCGCGCCTTAGGTACAGGATCGTAAACAATTACTTCTACCCAGCCCTTGAATGGATTGGATTATTTCATATGCTTTCCCGGATTCAATTGTCAGAAGGATTTAAAAGCTGGTTATCTGAATTTAAACCAGAGATACTTTATTTTCAGTTATCCAGCCGTGAAACTATCCTGTTTGCAACTGACCTTTATGATTACCTCAGAATACCGGTAGTGAATCATATTATGGATGACTGGCCTTCAGCGATAAGCTCAAAGGGGCCGTTCAGAAAATACTGGGCGTCCAGAATTGACTGGGAATTAAGAGCAGTCTTCCGGAGAACAGATCTTTTTTTAAGTATCGGTGAAGCAATGTCGGAGGAATATCTGAAACGCTACGGCATAAAATTTATTCCTTTCCATAATCCAATCGATACAGAAAGATGGCTTGCATTTACAAAAACTGATTTCTCAATTAATCCGGAACATGTTACTATCCTGTATTCTGGCAGGGTTGGAGAGTACGGTATAACTGAATCATTGTACGAGGTTGCCGGCGCAATTGATTCAATGGAATCCGGTCAGTATAAGATAAAGCTGCATATTCAGACACCAACAAAGAAAGAAAATGTCCTGAATAAATTAAAAGAATACAAATGTGTTGTAATAAATCCGTTCGCTGAATACGAACGGATTCCAGAGATTTTCGCTTCTGCCGACATTTTGCTTCTCGCAAATGACTTCAATCCGAATGGCATTGATTACCTGAGGCTTTCGATGCCAACAAAAGCGCCTGAGTATATGATATCGGGTTCACCTGTCCTTGTTTACGCATCGGATCAGACTGCTGTCTCCGATTTTTTTAGCAGGAATAAGTGTGGTTATTGCGTGACCAGTCAGGATACGGCTAAAATACAAAAAGCAATTATGGATCTTATAGATAACAGGAATTTAAGGGAAACTCTGAGCAGCAGTGCAGTCAGCCTGGCGAGGCATAAATTTGATTCGTCAAAGGTCAGGAAGGATTTTCAGGATCTGATTAAAAGTATTGTAAAATCTTAAGGATGGCAGGCGAAAAGGCAGCCAGGATTGGGGGCAGATTTTTTTTAAATAAATATATCAGGGAAAGATTCCAGGAATTCATAGTAGCCACTTCAAAAACACACACCTATGTTCAAAGACAAAATCCTCCTGATTACCGGAGGAACCGGTTCATTCGGTAATGCAGTTCTTCGCCGGTTCCTTGATTCCGATATCAGGGAAATACGGATATTCAGCCGCGATGAAAAGAAGCAGGATGATATGCGTCAGTTTTACAATAACCAGAAAATCAAATATTATATCGGTGATGTAAGAAACTATGAAAGTGTAAACAGCGCGATGAGAGATGTTGATCTGGTCTTCCACGCTGCAGCCCTCAAACAGGTACCGTCCTGTGAATTTTTTCCAACCGAGGCAGTAAAAACAAATGTTTTCGGATGTGAGCATGTTCTCAATTCTGCTTTTGAAAATAATGTCAGCCGTGTCATAGTACTAAGCACCGACAAGGCGGTTTATCCTATAAATGCCATGGGAATGTCAAAGGCACTGAGCGAGAAAGTGATGATCGCAAAATCACGCAATCTGACCAATCACGATATGATC
>JAUZNW010000045.1 GCA_030706785.1 Bacteroidota bacterium
CACTGAGGTAAAAAACAATTTCTGCTGCAGTGATGGATTCATTTCTTTCCTGACGGCATCCAAATGGAATTCAGGAATGTCTGGCGGTATTTTCGAGATCATGATTATGTCGGCCCTTTTCCGGTTACTCTTATTCTCCCTCAGCCGGCCGTAAGGCAAAAGATGATCCCGGGTAAGTGGTCTGTTAAAATCAGTAAGTAGTATTGAAAGTCCGGGTTTGATCCTCCTGTGCTGATAAGCGTCATCAAGAATTATCACTCCTGTTCCGGGGAAATCGTTCAATATCTTTTCTGTCCCATGTACCCGGTCCCTGTCAACGGCAACGAGGACATCCGGAAACTTCTTTGCTATCTGCAACGGCTCATCGCCGGCGTCCCATACAGATGAGTCTCTGCCTATGATCCTGAAATCCTTTGATCTTCTTTTATATCCCCTGCTTAATACAGCTACTTTGTATTTATTCCTCAGCAATTCCACCAGGTATTCAACATGTGGTGTTTTTCCTGTTCCGCCAACGGTTATATTTCCCACGCTTATTATCGGAATGCTGAATTCATGTGAATGCAGGATCCGGGAGTCAAACAGAAAATTCCGGATATCTGTTATTATCCGGTAGATCAGGGAAAAAGGATATAGGATAAAGTATTTCCTGTGTCCCATATATTAATGGACCTCAATAAAATAGGGCAGCCTTGCCTGGATCCCTGAAAGATCTTTTATCTCCTTCAGCTGATCAAAGAATTTTTTGTATTCTCCCAGTTCATTTTTCAGGATTCGGGCCCTGATATCCCCCGTCAGCTGCGAAATAATCCTTGTATACGGATCCTCAGGAACAGGCAGCTCCCTCAAGGAGAATGTTTTCACACCTGCAAGTCTTGCAGCCATTTCAATCGATGCGTTCAGTCCACCGATGGTATCCACAAGTCCGATCCTGATCGCCTCGGTGCCGCTCCATACCCTTCCCTGACCGATACTGTCAACAGCTGAAACTGTCATTTTTCTGCCCGATGATACTTTGGTTATAAAATCTGAATATATCTTCTCAATATCCGCCTGCATCACCTCCTTCTCATAAGGGCTCATCGGCCTGTATACCGAAGGGAAATCAGAGTTTTTGTTTGTATTGACGGTCTCTGTTGATATACCGAGCTTATCTTTCATCAGCTTTGCCGTGTTGGGAATTAAGCCGAAAACGCCTATCGACCCGGTGATGGTTGTCGGATCGGCAACGATCTTTGTCCCGGGAGCGGAAATATAATACCCGCCTGAGGCTGCATAGTTTCCCATTGAGACCACAACAGGCTTTACTTCTGCAGCCAGTTCCAGCTCCTTCCAGATGAGATCGGAGGCAATAGCATTTCCACCCGGTGAGTTAACCCTGAGCACAATAGCTTTGATGGTTGAATCCTTCCGTTCCTGCCTTATCAGATCACTGTAAGCGTTCCCGCCAATGTTGCCTTCATTCCCTTTCCCCATAATAATGGTTCCGGATGCAAAAATGACGGCAATCTTGTTTTTAGCCGAAACCATCTTATGAGGGTTGGGGACTTTGGTGTACTTTGACATTGACACCATGTTGAGCTTATCATCGGTCTTCAGACCCGACAGGACCTTCATTGTATCGATCAACTGGTTGCGGTAAAGCAATCCGTCGACCAGTCCGGATTTCAAAGCTCCCGGAGCCTCGTAACCGACAAGATTGTCAGCCAATTTATTCAGGCTGTCGGGAGGTATTCCCCTTGATCGGGAGATATTCTCAATGACATGCGACCAGATCGATCCCACATATGCTTTTATCTGCTCCTGGTTTTCCTTGCTGAGTTTGTCCAGTATAAAAGGTTCAACAGCTCCCTTGAATTTACCATGACGCACTACCTGGACATCAACCCCGAGCTTTTCAAGGGCATTCTTATAGAACATAACCTCCCCGCTTAGGCCTTTGAAATCGACCGTTGATGATGGGCCTATGTAAATCTTGTCGGC
This sequence comes from Bacteroidota bacterium, assembly GCA_030706785.1. GTDB lineage: Bacteria > Bacteroidota > Bacteroidia > Bacteroidales > VadinHA17 > LD21. The sequence continues at coordinate 1,984 of JAUZNW010000045.1, forward strand.
GGCTGTTGAAAGGTAATAGCCTTCCTGCATAAGAAGATAGTCAGAATAGGCAAGCACAAACTTGCCGCTCTCCCTGAATCTGATGAGAGCATCCCTTATCTCTTCCATCGTTGCCCATCCTGAAGGCATGATGCCATTCTCTATCAGGACACCCTTTATCTTATTATCTTCAGCAGCCTTTTTCAGATTCTGGAGGATCTCGTTTAATCCGGGTGCCGGCGTGACCGTCAGATTAATAATGTCAAATCCTGCAAACGGATTGTTGCTGCCCCTGTCGGGAATCTCAACGCCAGCCTTGAGCACGAGCACTGAGTTGTCCGGAACTGAAGCCGGTTTTTCTCCTGAGATTGCCAGTGAACTGAGGCTGGCGATAAGTATCACAAAAAACAGGATAGAAGCAATGATTATCCCCGTAATGGTTGCCAGGGTATATTTTAGGAAGTCTTTCATATCATTGAATGATTTAATAAAATGAGTTTCAAAGATATAAAAAACAATCTTAACAGACTTCCGGTATATCAGGAATTAATAAATTTATAAAAAGATCAGAAATGACTGATTATGCCTTTCTTGGATTGGGCACAAATCTTGGCGACAGGGAAGAATTCCTGCACAAAGCGCTGGACCTGATAGGCCGTTCAGCAGGCAGAATAGATTCCCTTTCAGATATTTACGAGACCGAACCATGGGGCTTTCAAAGTGAAAATAATTTTCTCAATATGGTTATAAGGATCCGTACAAAACTTGGTCCTTCAGCTCTTTTGCAGCGGCTTCAGAGCATTGAAGATCAGCTGGGAAGGGACAGGGACAGGGACAGTAAAAGCTACATATCGAGAACTATTGATATAGATATCCTTTTGTTAGGGAATAAAGTAATAAATAAAGCCGACCTTATAATTCCTCACCCGATGATCGGTGACAGGAAATTTGTGCTTGTGCCGCTGTGCGATATTGCTCCGAATTTGATCCATCCGGTGTTGAATAAGACATTTGCGGAACTGCTGGAGGAGTGCAAAGATGAAAGAGAGGTGAAGAGATATAGCCCCCTTTCTTTTTCCCCCGGTGGGGGCAAAAAGACATGAGTATTAGACTGCAAGACCGCAGGACCGCACGACTGCAAGACAATTACAGCAATCCATTGTCCGCGAAGCTGTAATAATCCCTGTCGGAAATAATAAGATGATCAAGCAGCTGGATATCCAGAAGGCTCCCGGCATCCTTTATTTTCTGGGTGATCTTTGAATCGGACTCACTTGGATTAAGATTTCCCGAAGGGTGATTATGGCAGACAATTATCCCGGATGACAGGTATTCAACTGCTTTTTTCATGATTATCCTGACATCCGTAACAGTGCCGCTAATGCCGCCCTGGCTCAGCTTCATTTTGTCAATGATTCTGTTTGACCTGTTCAGGAAAAGCACCCAGAACTCTTCATGACCGAGATCGGAGAGGAGCGGCTGAAAAATATCAGCAACATCCTTTGAGCACCTGATCTGGTATACGTCAGGTATTTCCGAGAGTTTCCGGCGCCTCCCGAGCTCCAGCGCGGCAAAAATGGTTACTGCCCTGGCAGGACCGATGCCGCGGATTTTCCGGAGATCGGAGACTGATAGTTTCCCGAGTGAGTTAAGGTTGTTGTTTACTGTACCAAGCAGTTCCCTGCCAAGGTCAACGGCTGACCTCTTTCTTGTTCCCGAGCTTATGAGGATTGCCAGCAACTCGGCGTCGCTCAGGCTGGAAATTCCTTTCCTGATCAATTTTTCCCTGGGTCTGTCCTCAACAGCCCAGTCAGTTATTCTTAGAGACATACAGCGAAATATTTATCCACTTCATGCAAGTTAAGAAATTTGCTTTGGTTAAGAGAGATAATGAATAGGAAAATAATAATGTGGAGAGCTAAGATTTAAGAGAAGATTTTACCACAGAAAACACAGAGAGCCTTTATATTAAATTTAAGATGCTAATCTAAAGGCTCTCTATGGTGAATTTTTAAAAAAAAAGCCGCTATTATTAGCGGCTCGGGTATATTGTAAGATAGCCTTATTTCATAGTGTTAACATGCTTCACTAGAGATGACTTCAGGTTGGCAGCCTTTTTCTTATGAATGACGTTTTTCTTTGCAAGCTTGTCGAGCATTGAATTGAGCTTTGGAAGTATCGCGGCCGCTTCTTCCTTATTTGTTGTGGAACGAATGGTTTTCAATGCATTACGCATGGTTTTTGCATAATACTTATTCTCTTCATTTTTCGTTTTGATCTGCCTGATCCTTTTCTTTGATGAAAGATGATTTGCCATATTTTTTTACTTACTTCTGTAATCCTGTATCGTAGTCCATAGGGGAATCGAACCCCTGTTACCAGGATGAAAACCTGACGTCCTAACCACTAGACGAATGGACCCTTTAAAGAACTTTAAAAATGCGGATGCAAAGAAACATTGTTTTTCTTGAACTTCAAAATATTTTCTTAAAAAACGTATCTTATTGATAACGCCCCATTTATTCCACCCCAGCCCGTGTATCCGATGAGGTTTAATGAAGGCAAAAGATCGAGAGAAAGGTTCAGCGGGATCTCATCAAAAGTATATTCAAGACCTATAACCCCGTCGACTCCGATCACAATCCCTGAATATGATTCACCGATATTCGGATTATACCCCTGGTTCCAGGTTCCCAGGTGTGCACCAGCACCAAAGTACCAGTTAAGTCCAGGATATTCGCCCGTCCAGCGTTCGAATTCATATAAACCCGTCACCACAAAACCGCTCCACCTGGTTGCGAGGATGCCTTCCAGTGCGTTATGTTCGTTTAAGAAGTGTTTTACCGTAATACCAAACGGAAGTCCGCCTCTTAGTCCGAGACTGGTTTTGTAATCCTGTGCATTAGAAGTGATTATTAACGATAATGCAACCAGCAGTGTAATAAAAAGTTTTTTCATGATTGTAGAGAAAATGTGTTAAAATTATTTTATTGTGTATTCCAACCTCTCCCTAAATCCCCCGCATAGCCGGGGCAGGCTCTCCCCCGGAGTGGGAGGGACTTTATAAAAAATGTATCATGCCCCTTCTCACTCCGGGAGAAGGGGACGGGGGATGAGGTTTCCCCGGATAGAACGTGCCAATCCTTTATTTGTTACACCCTAAAAGCTCTTCAGCCAGCAATTTTATATTGACTCCGTCATAATCGCCTGAGCTCATGAACAAATAGACGGGTGACTCGGAATGGATCTTCTTTATCTCTGAGAACATCAGGGATGAATCATCATAAACCCTGACATTTTCGCCTCCAAAGGCATTCCTTACATCGTCCTTTGACAGCGGTACAAGCTTCTTTATTTCAAACTGATGAGGATTGAAATAAACAAAAGCCCGGGAAGCGCTGTTAAGAGTTCCCTTGTAAAATGGAATGAATCCTATACTGAGACTTGAGAATGTATGAAGCTCAAAGACTGCAATTATATTCCTGCCGGGAAATGAAGAGGATACAGCTTCGACAGTTGCTTTTACTTTAGACGGGGAGTGTGCAAAATCGATGAAAACTGTCCCGTTCTTATTTTCAAGGACCTTCTGCAGCCTGCCCGAGGTTCCGCTGAAGCCTGTAATGGCCGAATAAAACTCATCTTCGGATATCCCGGCTGCAAGGCAGGCTTCCTTTGCTGCAGAAAGATTCTGCATGTTGTGTTCACCAAAAATTTTCATCCTTACTGTCCTGTTGTGGGTGGCAGCATAGAATCCTGTTTTGTTCTGAAAATAACCATGTACACGGTAAGGGATTTTCTTTATATTCCCGGAGACAGCTTCTGCAATCTTCCTTACCTCCCCGTCATCCGAAAAGTAGATCAGGTATCCTCCGTCAGAGATCTTTTCTGTAAAGATCCTGAACTGTTCAACATAGTTTTCAAAGGTCGGGAAGACATTCATATGATCCCAGGCTATACCGTTAAGTACAGCTATATCTGGCATATAGAGGTGGAATTTCGGCCGTCTGTCAATTGCAGAGGTTAGGTACTCATCGCCCTCGAAAACAGCTATTTCAGCATCATCCGAAAGCCCGACCATCATATCGAACCCGTCTATTGACGAGCCGACCATGAAATCGAACTTTACTCCAAGCGACTTGAAAACATGCATTATCATTGCAGTAGTGGTGGTTTTGCCATGGCTACCTGCGACAACAATCCGCTTTTTGTTCTTTGTCTGATCGTAAAGGAATTCGGGGAATGACATTATTCTTAGTCCCAGGTCAGCTGATTTAATCAGCTCCGGATTATCAGCCCGGGCGTGCATCCCCAGAATGACAATGTCGATATCAGAAGTTATTTTTTCCGGGTGCCAGCCATACTCTTCAGGAAGCAGCCCGTTTGAAGCCAGGCGTGACCGCGACGGTTCGAATATTTCATCATCAGATCCTGAAACCTGATACCCCTTTCTGTGGAGGGCAATGGCCAGATTGTGCATCACCGCTCCGCCGACAGCAATAAAATGGACCCTCATCCTAGACATCACATATCTCGATGCATTTTTTCAGGGAAGCAAGCTTATCCTTTTGTGAAGGAACAAATTCCTGTCCTACATATCCTTTATAGCCCGTCTTTACTATCGCCTGCATAATAGCCGGATAGTACAGCTCCTGTGTTTCATCGAGCTCGTGCCTTCCCGGAACACCCCCAGTATGAATATGCCCAATATACCTGATGTTTTTCGTAATATTCTCAATGATGTTCCCCTCCATTATCTGCATATGGTAGATGTCGTACAGGAGCTTAAACCTTTCCGATCCTACCATTTCAGCAAGAGCCGCACCCCAGGAAGACCTGTCACACTGGTAATCCTTGTGCCCGTAGCTGTTCAGCAGCTCCATTATAATTGTAACTCCATACTTCTCAGCAGTGGGCATCAGCTTGCGAAGGCCGATAGCGCAGTTGATCAGGCCCTCGTTATTATCGAGCCCTTCACGGTTCCCGGAGAAGCAGATAAGGTTTGGCACGCCTGCGGCTGCTGCCTTTGGGATCATTGCCTCAAAATCAGCGATGAGTTTCTCATGGTTCTCCTTCCTGTTGAATCCTTTAGGAATTCCCCAGTCAGTTGCATAGCCGACAGCGCATTTCAGTCCTGCTTTGGCCACTACCGGCCAGTCTTTTTCATTAAGAAGCTCTATTGATTCAAGGCCCATCTCTTTGCATGCCTTTGCGAAATCCTCAAGCGGGATATCTCCATAACACCACTGGCTCACCGAGTGATGAATATTTCCCTTTAGCTTGTACTGGGGATCAGCCTTCCCTGTAAGCGAGGTCAAAGGCTTTCCTGCAGCAAATGCTGCAGCCCCTGCCATGCTGCCTATCATATTTCTCCTTGTCATAATCTGGAAATTAAATTTCATTTAAAATTAGACAATTTATTTTATGCTATTTACAGGCCATTCTGCCAGCTTTAATCCGGTAATATTTTTATTTTCTTCAGCTCCCTCCGGCAAAAGCAGAACAACCAGATCAGCTTTTGTATTAGCCGGGACAGTAATTTCAAATCCGAGAAGCCATGCTCCCGAATTTTTAGCGTCATAACTGTGAGGGGGATCAGCATTCCCTAATCTCAACACTGTTGTGGAAGGAGAAACGACTCTAACAGTCAGTTTCTTTCCTTTCGCTGTCATTCTGGCATCTTTAAATCCGGTCACTGCTACATCAACAGCTGATGCCACATTCCACTTTACTTTTACAGGCTTGTCACCTGTTTCAATTTCATCACGGACCATAACATATTCCTTATCAACAATTGCAATTCCCCGTATGGCTTTCTTCAGGTTGTCACTATAAAGGGAAGAAATATCAGACACTGCATTTATCATTTCAGGCTTTTCTGAAAATGCAGCTATTGAGCTGTAACCTGTTACAATCTGAAGTTGATTATTCACCGTAATGGTGTTATGAACAAAATTGTTATATCTGTAGACCTCCCATCGTTGTGAATTCTGCTTCATGTTCCAGAGGTCTACACCAGCTGTCTCGAGCGAGTTATAGTCCTGCATACCGAAATCCATTGCCCAGCGGACTCCGCTTGATTCCATTACAAATGATCCAACATCCATATGACCGTGGTTTACAGATGGAGATCCGCATTTAAAACCAACAAATATTGCATCAGGATCAGTCCAGGAAGTCCTCATCAGTGCCACTGGATTTTTTCCCTGGCCGATCCATACTGTTTTTTGAGGAGGCATTATTTTGTCCATCGAAATTCCTGAACCCCAGATCATTACCGCAGGCAATAGCCGGTCATTAGGCGGTTTCCGCTTCTCTATGAAATATCGTTCTGACCAGAGCAAGGACGGATCATTAATCCTTCCTCCGAACCAGAACATTGCAGGATTCATCCCGCCGCCTGATCCTGCATCCGAATAATTAAAACTGTTGCCTGTCGGCCCGGTCATATTCTCAAGGTATGAGGCTGTTTTATAGAATCCGGGATTTATGGCCAGCCCGTACTCTTTCCCGAAGACTCTTTCCATTGCGCTCAGGAACATAATGTTGAAGCTTGTTCCGTAACCCCAGTAGCTGTAACCTTCAGGATAGGCGCCATCAGGTTCATAGTCCTCCATTGGCAGCTTTATTGAAACGATTGCCCGATTTATAATGTCCATTGCAAGCTCCTTCTCATCTTCCATTATGGCAAGTGCTCCGTATGTCATTCCTGCATTACAGACCTGGTTCCAGTTGTTGGAACCTTCTGCCCAACCGGAATTTTCGTTTAGGAGAGAAGGTTTCAATCCTTTTTCAATTATTGCCTGTCTGATCTTAATCCTGGTTTCAGGAGAAAGGGCATCGTACAGCCAGTCATACCCGATTGAAAGCGCCATTGTCATTTCGGCAACATCAAGGAAGTGGGACGGATTCCAGTCACTAAAACCTGAAACGGCGATCATTTCCTTTTCGGCCCTTTCAAGCCAAATCGTATTTGATGTCATGCGCCAGGCATATGAAAGGTAAAAGATCCTTCTCAGGGCTTCCCTCGATTTGTCAAGTAGCCTTCTTCCGATAAGTATCCTTTCTACCGGCGGATCGGAGATTATCTTACCGCACTCACTCATGATGAATTGATCGATCTTTTTCCATATCGAGTCTGAAGCAATGGTCTCCCGTATGCCGGCTTCCTCACCTTTGAGAAGAAGGATCCTGGGATGGTCAGGTGCATTTGTAATTAGTCTTCCTATGTCAGGCTGAGCGGAGACAATTGTCTCTGCGGCAAGAAGAATAGCAAGTGTTTCAAGGAATTTGATCATAAATCGAGGAATCAGGATTATCTATAAATGTAAGCCAAAACCATTAAATACTCAGCTTTCCCTGAAAGTTTTATATTTGTAGAACAGGCAATAAACCGGACGATTGTCATGAAACGCCGCACCAAACACGATTATACGGGAGGGCATTCAGTAGAGCTGCTTTACAGCGGGGAACCTTTTTTTGCCGCAAATATCAGGGCAATCGATGAAGCAAGGCATTACATTCATTTTCAATCGTATATCGTTGATGAAGATGAAACCGGACTGCGTATTTTCGATGCTCTCGTCCGGGCTGCACTCCGGGGAGTTCGCACTTACCTCCTCCTGGATGCTTACGGAACAAAATATCTTTCAGGCGAACTGATAAAAAAGATTGAGGATGCAGGTATATTGTTCAGGTTTTTCTCACCGGCTTTCATAACAGAAGGATTCCACCTGAGCCTGAGGCTCCATCACAAGGTTTTACTGATTGACGGGGAACTGGCAATCATAGGAGGGATGAACTTTGCCGACCGCTACCATGGTACCCAGAAGAAAAAGAAATGGCTCGATTTTGCAGTAATCGTTAAGGGGCCGGAATGCAGGCATATAAACAGCATTGTAAGGAAACTCTGGAATAAGACCTTTATCTCAAAAGAAGAAAAATCATACGAGATAGTCCACAGTATTAAAACATATCCTGAGAATATAAAACTAAGGGTAATTGAGAACAACTGGTACAGGAATAAAATCGAGATCCTCAGAAGCTACAGGTCTGCTTTTAAACGAGCCCAGGAACACATGATTATTTTTGCAAGCTATTTCCTTCCTGGACGTCTTGAGCGGAAGCTGCTCAGACTGGCAAGCTCACGAGGTGTGGATATCAGAATAGTCCTGGCAGCTGAATCAGATACACCGATATTTAAAAGGGCTACCGGATTCCTCTACGATTATATCCTGAGGAACAATATAAAAATATACGAGTATCTTCCTTCGAACCTTCATGCAAAGGTTGCTACGGTTGACAGTAAATGGTGCACGATCGGGAGCTATAATCTGAACCATATCAGCGACTACGGAAGTGTCGAAATGAATGTGGATATCCTGGATTCTGAATTTACGGCCAATTTCGAAAAGATCCTTTTTAAGATAATAAAGAGCGATTGCAGGCAGGTTACTTTTGAAGAATACATCAGGAGAAAGACTTGGTATAACCAGTTCGCCGGATGGTTATCCTACCAGATGATAAGGCTTTTCATGCGGCTGATGGCGCAGATGACGTCGAAGAAAAAGTGATCCCCTGGAAGGGAGATGAAAATCCAGGAGATAGATTAAGCCTTAGAACTGATGGAATGACATCGAGACGAATTCCAGCACCGTTGGCAGGGCAGTGCGCCAGTATGTCCATGTGTGACCGCCGTCACGCATACGGAATTCGTGAGGGATCTCTTTCTTGCGCATTGCAATGTGAACCAGCGAATTGCCTTCATAAAGGAAATCATCATCCCCGCAATCGATATACCATCTTACAGCTTTCTTCTGATCATCCTTCATATTTTCGATTAAAGTCAGGACACTATATTTATTAAAGTAAGCCTGTTTGTCAGAATCTGAAATTCCTTCAACACCCTGCCACAGCTTGTAATTCTTGAGATCGTCGATTGACCTGGGACCGGTGGCGGCGCTTAACGGGCATGCCGATGAAAAAAGCTCGGGATGGTGAAGTGCATAAATGAATGTTCCTTCACCGCCCATCGACAATCCTGCGATAGCCCTGTAACGTTTTTCTCCTTTAATACGGTATGTTTTCTCGACATAGGGTATGAACTCTTCAAAGAAAAAGTCCTCATACCTCCATTCTCCTTTGACATCGTTTACATAGCCCCTTTTCCCGGTGTTTGCATCGGGCATCACTACTATCATCGGGGTCGCAATACCTTCATTTATAGCTTTATCGGCAATGTTCAATATCTCTCCGAACTGCACCCAGCCTGTCTGGTCGTCACCTGCCCCGTGCAGCAGGTAAAGAACTGGATAGCTGCGTTCAGAGGTGAAATAATCGGGCGGAAGGTAGATTGCATATTTCCTGTCCATTTTCAGGATCTTGCTGGGCATTGAAAGGTTGTCCATCACCTTGCCTGTCTGGGCAAAAACTGAAGGAATTATCAAAAGAGAAATAAGAGTAAAAATTGCTTTTTTCATAGTTTACGTTTTGGTTTTAAGATTTATAAATTGCTTGAAAGATATAAAATTTTTAACCACAGAGACCACGGAGGACACGGCGTTTCCCGTGAATCCTCCTTACATTTCGATCAGGACAAGCTTAATGGAGATTTTTATTTGAGCCCCCTTCAGGGGGTTGGGGGTGAAAATTGTTAATATTGTAAGTAAAATCATACAAATGAAGCTTCATCTTTTCAACATAAACAATTTCAGGGTTGACGGAGGTGCAATGTTCGGCGTCATACCAAAAGCGATGTGGTCGAAAGCGTACCCTGTTGACGACCGTAACCTGATTGTTCTGACACTCCGGTCACTTATTGTCGAGACAAATAATCATATAATACTTGTCGATACAGGGTGGGGAGACAAGCAGGATGAAAAATTCTTCAGGTATGTTTATCTGCACGACGGAGAGGGCCTTCTGGGAGGCCTTAAGGCACGCGGTTTTGATTCGGAGGATGTAACTGATGTTTTTCTTACCCATCTCCATGCCGACCATTGCGGCGGAGGCATCATAAAAAGCAAATCAGGTACAAGATATGAAACAACATTTCCGAATGCTGCATATCACGTGAGCCGTACGCAGTGGGAGTGGGCCCTTAAGAACAATCCGAGAGAAGAAGATGCATTCCTGGAAGAGAATATCCTCCCGATCTCTGAAAGCGGGAGACTGAATCTGATTGATGAGGAGGGGGATCTTTATGAAGGATTCTCAGTCAGGATCTGTTACGGGCACACACCGGGATTAATGATACCGATAATCAGGTACAAGGATAAAACCATCGTTTATACCGGAGATCTGATCCCGACAACAGCACATATCCCGCTCATCTGGAATATGAGCTATGATATAGAATCGCTGAAGACCATTGAAGAGAAATTTACGATCCTCAATGAAGCCCTGGGGAAAAACTATATGCTTGTTTTTCAGCATGATGTGCAGACTGAATGCTGTAATTTGAAAATGACCCCCAAAGGAATAAGGGTAAAAGAGAATTTCAGTTTTGAAAGCATAGTCTAACTCCCTCGACCTCTCTAACCCATGTACCCACTTTTCGTGTCCCTCTTTGAGGTTCATTGTACTCATACCCTTCCTTCGCTCTGCTCAGGATTCCCCTCTCTATCACACATACTCTTCCCCCCGGCCCTCCCGACACTACGGTCGGGACAGGCTCTCTCTGCTGGTGCAAAGAAGGAGGAGTGATATCTTTCTAATATCCTGAATATAAGTAGATTAAGTCCCATCTTTGCGTAGCAGAGAGGGGATTTAGGGGTGAGTACGTGGAGCAGCCGGGAAGCAGGGGGAGCCTGACCATAGAAGTAACTATCTTCATTGTTTGGAACATCTTAAATTCTTATATTTGAATGTAACAAAACCTTTCACTTTAAAGTATTCATTGTTAACCAAATAACAATCCCATGGCAGAATTCATCTACGAGAATCCATTTCAGATTTCAAAAGACAAAACAAATTACCGGTTGCTTTCTGATAGATATATAAAAACACCTTTTCTCGATGGAAGGAAGATCCTGCAGGTGGATCCTGAAGGACTTGAACTGCTGGCAAAGGAAGCAGTTTACGATCTCTCATTTTACCTTAGAACAAGCCATCTTGAAAAGCTCAGGAAAATAATCGACGATCCTGAGGCAACAGATAATGATAAGTTTGTGGCCTATGTGATGCTGAGAAATACGGTCATTTCATCTAACGGGCAGCTGCCATGGTGCCAGGATACAGGCACAGCCATTGTAATCGCGAAGAAAGGCGAAAATGTATTCACGGGGGTAAATGACGCCGAATATCTCTCGAAGGGGATCTATCAGACCTACCAGGAGAAGAATCTGAGATATTCCCAGGTTGTTCCGTTCACAATGTTTGAAGAGAAAAATACCGGTTCAAACCTGCCGGCACAGATAGACATATACTCGACTCAGGGGAGTATTTACGAATTCCTGTTTATAACCAAGGGAGGCGGATCAGCAAACAAGACATTCCTTTACCAGCAAAGCAAGTCGCTGCTGAACGAAGAATCGCTGGTGAAATTCGTAAAGGAGAAGATAAAAGACCTTGGCACTTCAGCATGCCCGCCATACCATCTTGCCCTTGTTATTGGAGGTACATCCGCGGAAGCCACTCTTAAAACGGTCAAAGAAGCATCTGCCGGTTATCTGGATAATCTGCCCACAACAGGGAACAACAGCGGACGCGCATTCCGTGATATCGAATGGGACGCCAGGATTGAAAAGATCTGCCAGGATTACGGGGTGGGAGCGCAATTCGGCGGGAAATATTTTGTTCATGATGTCAGGGTCATAAGGTTACCGCGGCACGCTGCATCCTGTCCGGTCGGGCTAGGTGTGAGCTGCAGCGCTGACAGGAACATTAAGGCACGGATAGATGAGAATGGTATCTTCCTGGAGGAGCTTGAAAAGTGTCCTGCCCGCTTCCTGCCTGAAAAAGCTCCGGAGCTTGAAAAGCCGGTTGAGATCGATCTTGACCGTCCGATGAAGGAGGTATTGGCTGAGCTCACAAAATATCCTGTAAAAACACGTCTTAACCTTAAGGGTACTCTTATTGTTGCACGTGATATTGCACATGCACGCATCAAAGAGCTTATTGACGAAGGGAAGCCTATGCCGGAGTATTTCAGGAATCATCCTATCTACTATGCAGGTCCGGCAAAGACCCCGGCAGGCATGCCGTCGGGAAGCTTCGGGCCGACTACAGCCGGAAGGATGGATACCTATGTTGATCTTTTCCAGAGCCTTGGTGGCTCCCTGATAATGGTTGCCAAAGGGAACCGAAACAGACAGGTAATCGATGCCTGCAGGAAATACGGAGGATTTTATCTCGGATCGATCGGCGGCCCGGCAGCAATCCTGGCAGCTGAAAATATAAAATCGGTGGAGATGGTTGATTTTGAGGATCTTGGAATGGAGGCAATCAGAAAGATCAGAGTGGAGAACATGGCAGCATTCATCATTACTGACGACAAGGGGAATGATTTTTTTGATGAGTATAATAAGTGAGGACCTCACCCCAAACCCCTCTCCCGGTGAACACCCCTAAATTCCCCAGGGGGGACTTTTAAGACGGTCCAATACTTCTTTTTTTATTCTTTTAATTACACTCTCGATATTTTCTTCCACTTCTTTATTGGTAAATCGAATTACCTTAATTCCATATTTCTCCATCTCCGCTGATCTGCCATCGTCATATTCTTGTGTATGATTATGGATTTCTCCATCTAATTCGACTACCAACATTACTTCATGACAATAAAAATCGACAATAAAGAAATCAATTGGGTGCTGTCTCCGGAATCTGTAGCCAGGAATTTGTTTCCCTTTTAGTTTCTCCCAAATCAGCTTTTCATAATATGTCAAGTTCTTTCGAAGCAACCTTGCAGTCCCAAGTGTTTCAGCTTTGGCTTTGAAATACATATATTTTTCTAGTTCCTTCATAAGTGATAGTGTTTTTAAACCCCCCCTGGGGGGTTGGGGGTAAAATTAAGTAAAGCCAGGGCCGGAAAAATTGAAGAAGATCGGAAGTTGTAAAGAAAGAAGCGGGGGATAAGAGGGGGTGAGGTTGATCCAAGCAGCATCCCCTGGTTTTTCACGTCTTTACATAGATTATTTTATAATTCTAATCAATAAGGATTACTAACTTTTTCAGGGTAAAATTTATTTCGCAGTTCATATATTTGAGATATTTTTTACCTTGTTGCACACATTTTTCTGCTATGAAGAAATTCCTCCTATGGTTCACACCTGGTCTTGTTCTTGGAATATTGATCATTCTTGGTGCCGGCAAGACACTTGAATCAACATCATCAAATGACTACTGTATGTCGTGTCATATACATCCGATGGCCGATATCTCATGGAAACAGTCGGTTCATTATGAAACCAGGTCAGGATATCATACAGCCTGCGTTGAATGCCATCTTCCGCCCAGGGGGCACGGATACCTGTGGGCAAAAGGTAAAACCGGACTGCGCGACCTTTGGAGCTACTGGACAAAAGACTCAGCCTCATTCAACTGGGATGAGCGAAAGCAGCTTGAAAATGCCCGTGTCTATACCTATGAGAGCAGTTGCATCAAATGTCATGAAAACCTTTTCCCGGCAAAGCTGACTAAGGAAGGGGAGGATGCGCATCTCTACTATACCCAGCAGAAGAAAACTCCCGAACTCAATTGCATCAACTGCCACCTTAATGCAGGCCACTTTATTGCAGGCTATACCCATGGGAGCAACAAAACGTTCGGAGCCACTTCCTCCGCACCGAAAGAGATATTTACAGAGCCAACACCCGTATCGGACTTCAGGAACTACACGGAAAAAATTCCCAAATCGTCAGTTTCATTTAATATGATAGCAGTCCCGGGAGGAAAATTCAAAATGGGGAGTCCTGAGAATGAACCATTTAGAAAGACAGATGAAGGACCGGTAAGGGAAGTTGAAATATCACCATTCTTTATGGCTGAAGTAGAAACCACCTGGGATGAGTACCTTGCATTTTACGTCCAGACTTCGGCTGAGGGTCGGTCATCAGATACAGAAGGACTGAGAAGCAAACTGAATGCATCAAAGGGTGTCGATGCAATATCCGGTGCCACACCCCCGTACGGACAGCCTGACCAGGGCTGGGGAATGGGACAGCGACCCGCAATTTCATTTACTTATCATGCTGCTGAGGTCTATTGCCAGTGGCTTTCGCTTGTAACAGGCAAAACATACCGCCTTCCAACTGAGGCAGAATGGGAATATGCCTGCAGGGCAGGAACCGGGGGACCATTCTTCTTTGACGGGAACCTCAGGAAATATGAAAAGTCAGGGCTAAAGGCCAGGCTTGGCAAAAACGACACAACCATAATCAACAGATATATTGTTTATAAGGAAAACAGCCCGTCAAAGACCCAGACACCTGAATTTGTCAGGCCTAATCCTTTTGGCCTCAGGAATATGCAGGGAAATGTAGCTGAGTTCTGCTCAGACTGGTATCAGCCTGATGCCTATTCGAAAACATCAGGAACCATCAAGGATCCTAAAGGGCCTGAAAACGGTGAAGAACATGTTATCCGCGGCGGAACATTCCAGAATCCTGCAGGACTCCTTCGGAGCGCAGCACGTGATTACACCAGGACAGAAGCCTGGTTGCGCACCGATCCGCAGATGCCTAAAAGCATCTGGTGGTATTCAGACTGTTTTAATGTTGGTTTCAGGGTTGTTTGTGAATATGATTCCAAAACCGGAAATGTAACAGCCTCAAATTGAGTAAAAACACCCAATTTGTTCAATTTTAGAAAAGGAAATTATTAAACAAATTTGTTTTTATCGAACAAGTTCCATATATTCGAAACAGATTAAACCCTAACGTATAACCTAAAAACCTGAAGTCGATCGGATTAAATCATTATTCATCGAATGCTTAGGAAACATCTGAATGAGTGTAAGATTTACACTTATTCTGATATTTCTTGCTGCAGGTGCTTATATGCGCCCTTTTCTCCCGCATTTAGCGGGATAGGCTTCAAAGGGGGAGCAGGGTTGAGAACGAGAAACAAAAAACGAGAAACAAGAAACAAGAAACAAGAAACCAGCAACGAGCAACTAGCGACTAGCAACCAAGTAAATCAATCCTAATATCTAACTTTTATTAACTAACTAACAGTGAACAGTATGAAAAAAACTCCAAACTTTTGGTCTAAATGGCCAGATGTGTACTTTCGCAGGTTATTGCTGCCTGTGAAGGTTGTTGTTCTTCTTCTGTCCTGCAGCCTGGCAATTCCGGCCTACACATTGGCTGCAGACAATCCTGCTGTGGATGATCAGCAGGTAAAGATAACTGGTACTGTGAAAGATGCTTCAACCGGCGAAACAATGCCGGGTGTGAACATCCAGGTCAAGGGTACCGCTGTCGGTGCAATTACCGATGCTGACGGGAAATATACATTAGCCGATGTTGACAGGAATGCTACCCTGGTCTTTTCATTTATTGGCTATGTTTCCCAGGAAGTTGCTGTAAACGGAAGAGCTGTAATCGATTTGTCCCTTGCCGGTGAGGTAACTGACCTTGATGAAGTTGTTGTCGTTGGTTATACAACCCAGAAACGTGCAAACGTTGTCGGATCTGTAACATCTATCTCAGGTCAGAGTATTCAGTCCGTTCCTGCTCCTAATATATCAACATCACTGGCAGGACGTCTGCCGGGTTCAGTTGTTATCCAGCAGAACGGTGAGCCGGGACAGTATGGGACAAGGATCCTTGTCCGTGGCCGCAGCACATTGGGCGGAACAAGAGCTACCTATGCAGATAATACTGCACCCCTTGTGATAATTGATGGAGTTCCCGGCCGTACGATGGACGAAATTGACCCGGGTGACATTGAAAGCCTTTCCGTTCTGAAGGATGCCTCGGCAGCAATTTACGGAGCCCAGGCTGCTAACGGTGTCATCCTGATCACAACGAAAAAAGGTACAGAAGGCGCTCCGAAACTGAATTATCAGTTCTATCAGGGCTTCCAGACACCAACATTGATCCCCGATGTTTGTAATGCTGCAGAATATGCAACCATGCTTTCTGAATACCAGACATCGACAGGTAAAGCCAGGACTTATGCAGACGCTGACATTGAACTTTTCAAAAATCATAAGGATCCCTGGAAACATCCTGATACTGACTGGTATCACGACCTTATTAAAACATGGACGTCCAACTTCCGCCACACACTTACGATTGACGGCGGTACCAAAGGGATGACATATTATGTTTCCCTTGGTTTGAAAGCTGATGATGCAATGTACAAGGCTTCGACTACTAAATACAAACAGTACAACGTACGTGCAAAATTTGATCTGCCGATCACAAGCTGGCTGAAAACAGGTGTTGAACTGGCCGGATTCATGGTCAACAGGGTGTACCCGTATAAATCAGCCGATTCTATTGTCGGCCAGTCGACCCGTCTCGTTCCGACAACCTGGTCATACTGGCCAAACGGACTACCCGGACCTGATATTGAATACGGTGACAACCCGGTTGTTACATCAACCTTTGCAGGTGGCAAGAACGACCAGAAGACATACAGACTTCTAAGCTCATTTAACGGAACAATTACAATACCATGGGTAAAGGGTCTCACATTGAATGGCATTTATAGCTTCGACCTTACGAACTACTACCAGAAAGCATTTTACAAACCATGGATATTGTACTATCCCAACTGGAGCCAGGCAACAATCAATCCCGCAACAGGCTTCATAACCGATATGCCACTGACCCCGACTCTGAGAGGACTCTCCTCACCGGAGGATAATGAAAGATTTGACAGGACTATTAACCAGACAATCAACCTTGGCATTACTTACGCCAGGAGATTCGGCGACCATAATGTATTCGTTTACGGAGGATTTGAGCAGTACCAGAATGATTATAACTACTTTGGCGGATACCGGCAGCTGTATATTTCTTCACTGATCCAGACAATGGACGCTGGTGCAAACCTTAATAAGAATACCTTTGGCGGTGCATCAATTTATGCCCGTAAATCATATATCGGGCGTGCTACTTACGACTTCAGGGGAAAATACCTTGCAGAAGTGCTGTTCCGCGCTGATGGTTCACTTAAGTTCCCGCCTGATCACCGCTGGGGTTATTTCCCGGGCTTCATGGTAGGATGGCGTGCATCAGAAGAAGGATTCTGGAAGGATAATATTCCTTTTGTCAACTATTTCAAGCTGAGAGCATCTTATGGTGCGATGGGTATGGACCCGGGATCAGCATTCCAGTATATGAACAGTTACGGGATGGGCGCCGGGATGGTATTTGGAACAAGCGGTAATATTGAAACGGTTGTCGGTCCGCCGACAGTTGCAAACCCGAATATTACCTGGGAAAAACAGACAACAAAGAACATCGGCTTCGAATCGAAGTGGCTCAATGACCTGGTCAGCCTGAATTTTGAATATTTCTACAATATCAGGAAAGATATCCTTGCACCCAGGGACGCATCTGTGCCGAACTTCACAGGTCTGACACTTCCAAATGAGAATATAGCACGTGTCGATAACAGGGGATTTGAGATTGAAGCAGGAGTACACAAGAACATAACATCCGATCTCCGCCTTGATGTTACCGGTAACTTCAGCCATAACCATAACGAGGTAGTATTCCAGGACGAGCCCGCAAGGGCAGTTCCATGGCAGCAGACAACAGGTCATCCATATAATGCATGGTTGATGTACAGATCAATCGGCATATTTGCTGACCAGGGTGCAGTCGATTCCTATCCTCACTGGAGCGGTGCAAAACCGGGCGACCTCATTTTCGAAGATGTTTCGAAAGATGGTGTTATAAATGGTGATGACAGGGTTCTTATCGACGAAGTTGACGTACCGGAAATCTTTTACGGATTGAACATCGATGCAACATGGAAGGATTTCACTCTTACAGTACTTTTCCAGGGACAGGGTAAATTCTATAAGTTCAATCACTACGACGAAAGACGTGGTGAGGCAGGTAACTATTTCCAGTGGACCTATGACAACAGGTGGACGCCGACCAATACGCAAACTGATGTTGCAAGGGCATTCAACCGTAACGACTTCTACTGGGCACATGCTGTGAACATGAACACATACTGGCTCGATAATACAGCTTATTGCCGTCTGAAGAACCTGGTGCTGTCATACAATCTTCCAAGCCAGATCTTCAAGAAGGTCGGTATTTCCAGAGCAAGTGTTTATTTCTCAGGAAATAATCTTGCATTACTCTGGTCCGCGACGAAGAAATTCGATCCGGAAGCCAGTGGTGCCGGTGTTTATCCTATCATGAAATCCTTTGCTTTCGGAGCAAACGTAACTTTCTAACTGATTAAGAAATTCTTAAATAATCTGATATGAAAAAACAATTAAGTTATATAATCTCAGTAGCAGTACTGTTCTTGTTCGTTACGTCTTGCAAGGATGTTCTGAACCAGCAGCCGGTGAGTTCATTTAACGAGCAGGTTGTTTTCAACGATATAAATGTTGTTAAAGCATACCTTGGCAAATGCTACGACAGGATGGGCGGCAATACTGATAACGGTGTTCTTGGGGAGCGCGAAGACCTTCTTTCATCCGCTACAGACCAGACTCTTTGCATTCATCGTCCTGCCAACTATGGTGACCTCAAGGGTACACTGAGCCCTGACAAGCTTGGGTATTTTTCAAATACCGGCTATGCAGGTTTCCTTTACTGGAACTGGATCTACAGCAATATCCAGAACCTCAATACTGTATTGACGGGATTGGATGGAATGAAAGACCTTACTTCGACTGATGACGCTCTCAAGACACGTCTTAAGGGCGAAGCTTATTTCATAAGGGCTTATGAATATGCAATGCTCCTCATGAACTATGGGGGAGCTGTTATTCAAACA
>JAUZNW010000046.1 GCA_030706785.1 Bacteroidota bacterium
CGGGCTTGCGAACGGGTATGTAATAGCTGACAAGCTGATCAACCCGACGGATTCGCCGCAGACGGTGACCTACACGATCACGCCGGTCAGTCCTACGGGATGTTCTGACGGGCCATCGGTGAATGTTACGGTAACAGTTAACCCGACACCAAGGGTCTTCCCTGTGCCACCGAACACGATACAGTGTGACAACACAGCAACGAGCATAACGCTTCAGAGCCCGAGCACCTTTACGAGCGGAGTGGTGACGTTCAACCTCACTGCATCTGCTCCTTCAGGCCTGTCTGGTTATACTCCTGCTACAGCAGGACTTCCCAACGGATATGTCGTAGCAGATAATCTGGTCAATTCAACTGACGGACCAATTACAGTTACCTACCGCATAAGCCCGACAAGCGGTGTTTCATGCAACCATGGACCGATTATAACAGTAACCGTAACCGTCAACCCGACCCCAAGGGCAACTCCTGCAAATGCAAAACCTGCGATTTGTTATGCAGACAACACCCAGATAACACTTATCTCCCCAACTACGATGACCTCAGGACAGATCAGGTTTGATTATACGATTTCAGTACCATCAAATGTGACTGGCAATTCAAGTCCTGCAACAGATAAGGTCCAGGGTGATATACTGTCATTTAAATACAGAAACTACAATGATACTGTAAAATCAGTATTCTTCACCATAACGCCAAAGGTTGTAGGATTGAGTTGTCCCGCCGGGAATCCAAATGTTCAGGAAGTCCAGGTCCATCCCAGGGTTGTCAGGGGAATCAATATTACAAAACCATTCACCTGCGAAGCAAGCAGCGGACTTGCAGCCCTAGAAGCAGTAATTTCAAGAGGCGCAAATCCTTATGATATATACTGGACGGGCCCGGTTGGCTATACAATGCACGATTCACTTGAGATTACAAACCTTTATGCCGGATACTATACGCTCGACGTAACTGACAATATCGGTTGCAGGGGAGATACTTCGATTAATATTGCCAACCTGAGCGCATCCCCAAGAATTATACCGATTCCAGTTCTTCCAAATATTCATATTTCATGTCCTGGAGGAAATGACGGTACGGCCCGTATCTATGTCAGGGATGGCATCACACCTCCATATGCCTACAAAGTCATAAGGAATGATATCGATACTTTATTCTCAGGGGTCTTCTCAGGTAATTATGATCCGATGAATCCTTCAACCTTCCGAATTCTCACGGGACTTATGGCAGGTAATTATAAGCTGGTTGTTCAGGATATAAATGGATGCGAGACCTTCAGAACAGCTGACTTGCTGGAGCCTGCACCAATTCAGATATCATTTACCCTGAGCAACTATAATGGCTCAAATGTTTCCTGCCGCGGATACAATGATGGGTATGTGACAGCAAATGTCAACGGAGGCAATGGGAATTATACATACTTCTGGTATCCGGCTGTTGGATCACTTTCGGTGAGCAATAATTCAAGCCTGCTCGACAGTATACCCGCAGGGAAATACTATGTACTTATAACCGATCTTCTGGGCTGTACTAAGACCGACAGTGTTACACTCACCGATCCTTCCGGTATGAGCCTGACCGGAAGCGAGCTTTCGCACAGCAATGATAATAATTTCCAGATTTCATGCTATGGTGCCAGCGATGGTTACATAAAACTGACAATATCGGGCGGATCAGGTATCTATACCTATCTGTGGTCAGGTCCCAACGGTTATTCTGCAACTGTAAGGGACATCAGCGGCCTGAAGGCAGGGACTTATACTGCCACTGTTACAGACGTTAACGGGTGTATTCTCATGCCCCAGCCGGTCTTTACGCTTTCACAGCCCGAAGCGCTTGCAATTACATGGGTAAGCTCAATCTCAACGGACGGGAATTACAACATCACTTGCAACGGCGGGACAGGTACAGTAGATGTTACCGTAACCGGAGGAAGCGTTGGTTCATATACCTATAACTGGTCAACCTTAAATGGCGGAGGGATCATCAATGGGCAGCAGGATCAGAATGCCCTGAGGGCCGGTACCTACCATCTCAGTGTTACTGATTTTAACGGATGCATTACTACGGCAGACATTACGCTAACCCAGCCTCTTGCAATTTCCACCCAACTCGTGCCGAGGCATATCACATGCCAGGGATCGGGACTCAATAATGGGTCGGTAGATCTGACGGTTACAGGCGGGATATCCCCATATTCATATCTCTGGTCAAATGGCGCCACAACGGAAGATATTTCAGGACTAACAGTGGGATCTTACAGGGTTACAGTCACAGATGCGAACGGATGTACTGCAAACGACTCAGTGAGAGTAAACCTGCCACCACCGTTAACCTATACACCAACATTATCCGATTACAATGGATTTAATATCAGCTGTTTAGGAAAGAACAACGGCTCGATCCAGATTGATCTTACCAGCGGGACCGCACCATATGTTTACAGCTGGCAGGGCCCCGGAGGGTATACTGCCTCAACAAAAGATATCTCAGGCTTAAGAAGCGGTCAGTATATTATTCTTGTCACCGACAGCAACCTTTGTTCGGTGCTTGACACGATCAACCTTACAGAGCCTCAGAGACTGGGTATGAACATTACCACCTCCGTCAGCCTGACAGGTGATCATAATATCAATTGTGCAGGAGGAAAAACCGGATCAATACTTGTTGAAGCGCTCAACAATGCAGGTCCTGTAACCTATCTCTGGGCTGATGGTGAGATTGGAGGCAGCAGGAATAACCTCACCGCCGGAAGCTATAAGATAATCATCACTGACTCTAACAACTGCCAGGCTGATTCAGTCGTTACACTGACCGAACCTGATTCACTGAAGCTTTCGTTCAGCCTGACCCGGCCATTCTGCACGGATATGCCAAATGGGTCAATATTGCTGACCGTAACAGGTGGTCCAGCCCCATCCTATACCTATCTGTGGTCTGATAATTCCACCACACGGAACATAACAACAGCTGTGGCCGGGTACTACAGTGTAACAGTTACAGACCTGAACGGATGTTCAATCAGGGATTCGGTACAGATGATCCCAGAGAATGAAATCTGTCTCGATATTCCAAATGCCTTCTCTCCAAATGGCGACCTCATAAATGATGTATGGAATATCGGATTGAAAGATTTATATCCGGAAATGGAAGTGAAGATATTCAACAGGTGGGGTGAAATGATCTGGAAATCAGAAAAAGGGTACCCAAGGCCATGGGACGGAAGGAGCAATGGATCCATTCTTCCTATCGACTCTTATCACTATATTATCGACCTGCATAATGGAACACGGCCTTTGATCGGACATGTAACAATTGTGAAGTAAATACGAGACCTCGACTAAGTGAAGAAACTGGCATTCATATCGGCATTGATCATCTTTGGCGTAGCTGCTGTAGGGCAGCAGCTACCACTTTACAGCCAGTATCTTTACAATAAATTCCTGATCAATCCCGCTGTGTCGGGCAGTGATGGTTATACCAGCTTCAACCTGACAGCCAGGGAGCAGTGGGTAGGCTATTCAGGCGCACCCAGAACGTTCTCGGTAAGCGGACAGACAAGGGTTCTGAAGCGTGGTTACATAATAAAGCAGAAAAGTACAAACCGGAATATTTACAGACCCAGGACAGATGGCAAGGTGGGTTTCGGAGGGTATATTTTCAGCGACCGTAACGGGCTTATTCAAAGAACCGGATTTCAGGCTTCCTATTCGTATCATATGTGGATTCAGAGCAATACACAGCTTTCCATGGGTTTGGCCGTTACCGGGTATTACTTCAAAATAAATGAACGGGAAATTGATTTCGAGGATCCGAATGAGCCCTGGCTTAATAATGAGCTTAGAAGAGGTATGTTCGTACCTGATGTGGATTTTGGCGTCTATGTGTTGAATCCAAATTACAGCATTGGCTTTTCTACGCTTCAGCTTTTCGGAGCTGCAGCCAAAATAGGAAGTGAAGCCTATCGAAATTTTAGTATGGACCGGCACTATTACCTGTTTGGCACCTACAGCTTTATCGTGGGAAATAAAACGGAGCTCCAGCCTTCAGGTCTGGTGATGATGTCAGAACAACTGAAACCAATGGCTGACCTCGGATTCACTTATATCTATGACCAGCATTTATGGGCAGGAATTTCTTACAGGACAAGCAAAGCGATAATTGCAAACTTTGGCGTAACACATGCCAACCTTTATTTTGGATACGCGTTCGATTTCACCCTTCAGGAGATACAGAGAGTCACCTATGGAACCCATGAGCTTACAATTGCGGTGAGGTTCGGTGACAGCGCCAGGAAATACAGATGGCTTGACAGGTACTAATCCCGTCCCGCTTGTAAAATCAGTTAATTTAATGGGGAACCTCTCTGAACCTACAAAAACCTAATTTACTTATGAATAAAATAGATCAGCGAACTGCTCTTGTTTATATCAGCAGCTGTCTTAATGGCAAACCAGCCTCCTTTCAGAAGCCCTTTGATGAACGGAGCACGTGAGCCCTTATGCTTTTCGCTTAGCATTGAAATGTAAAAAACATCGAAGGGAAGGCCTCTGATAAACTCAATAACAAATCCCTTCTTATCCCAGAAAGTCTTGAATGTGGAGGGATTAAAATGCCACAAATGCCTTGGGACATCCCAGGCTGCCCAATATTTGCCGTAATGCTTTGCATCATAGGAATCATTGTTAGGCAAAGCAGCAATGCAAAATCCATCAGGCTTTAACAGGCGGTCAATCTTATCAGCGTATCTGAAAGGATCATGGAGGTGTTCCATTACATGCCACATCGATATGCAATCGAAACTTCCGTCAGGAAGCTCATTTATATTGTCAGGCTCAAGTACATTAAGATTAAACCTCTCCCTCGCAAAATCCCTGGCTTTTTCATTCGGTTCGATTCCAGTTACATCCCAGCCTGCATTTTTCATTGTGGCAGCAAAATATCCGGTTCCGCAACCGATATCAAGGATACTGCCCGTCCTGATCCCGGTCATGTTGATGATCAGCCTTGCCTTTCTCTGCAGCATTATGCCTCTTACGACCTGATAGACACGGTTAAAGGATCCCTTAGCCCTGTCGTCATGAGAAATATAATCATCAGATTCATAATACTTTCCAATAGAATTTTCATCAGGGCTTTCCCTGGTGAATACAAATCCGCAATCCCTACATTTCCACAACTCAAATTCCTCCAGCGTAACAAGATAATCAGTACACCTGATGTGCGGTTCTATCATGTCCGATTGGCAGAGAGGACAATGAGTGTGAATGATCATGCTTTCAGTATTTATTTCTTTGTTAGCCGTAATCCGATATATCCGGCTGAAAGAAGTATCAGAAGAATTGAGCCTGCAAGAGAAACCTTGTTCCCGGTTAAATATGACGAAGGCCTGAAGGTAAATCTGATCTCATGATTGCCAGCAGGAGCTACAACACCGCGAAGTACAAAGTTCGCTCTGAAATATCCGGTCTCCTTTCCATCGATAAAACATTTCCAGCCTGCAGCATAGTAAATCTCAGAAAAAATGGCAACCCCATCATTGCTGGCGTTGTATTTGTAAACCAGTTCATTGGGCTCATATGAAACAAGCCGGATACTATCGCCGGGAGATATTTGATAGTCTGTTTTTTGTACCTGGTCCTTGAACCTGGCATCAAAAGCAGCCTCTTTTAAAGGATCAATTGTATTTACATATGCAAGTTCCTGATTAGCATTTTCTGCAATTACCGCCTTCTCAACAAACCATGCATTGCCAAGTGCATGGGGGTTTATCAGCGGCGGGGCTTCAGGATTTATAATTACGTATTTGGCATTAAGCATATTCAGGGCAGGAGTTTTGTCAAAGACTGAAATAAGATCGTTTACTGTTGTTGCTTTTTGTGCTGCTGTGCTGAACATTTCTATTTCACGGATAATAGAGGAATCTATAAGCTCCTGGTACCTTTTCAGTTTTGCCCCATGGTAGCCGCCGATCGATTTATGGAACCATGAAGTGGGCGTATTATCGTTGAAAGTGGAAACTGACAGGTTCAGGACCCTGTAATAGGATTTATCCTGCATGATCACCTTATCAGCTGTTGTGGGGGTAAATGTTTTCTGCATAACAGACTGCTTCTCGAACCTGTCAGCATCCAGGTATCTTTTATCAGCGCTCCAGAGATCGATAAGCACAAGGAGTCCGATAATAAGTATCGAATACTCTTTCTTTAGCTTTCCGTATATATAACCGAGTAAAACACCAGCTGCAAGCAGCACAAACATGAACGACCGGAAAGCATCCGAGCGGAGAAGCTCCTTACGGTCTGAAACCATGGCTGACGTCAGCCAGTCAGGATAACCGCTTTCATAGGGACTCAGGAATGATCCTGCAATCCCGGGTATCAGCAATATGAGTAAAAGTAATCCGCCAGTTATTCCTCCCGCTATCTTGAGCCCCTTTAACATTTCCTTCCTCGAAAGAAATCCGTTAAAGTACTGCCTAATAGCAAGGAAACCCAGAAGAGGAACACAAAATTCTGCAATGACCAGGGTCATGGTCACGGCTCTGAACTTGTTGTAGCCTGGAAAGTAATCTATAAAGAGGTTTGTCAGCGGCATGAAGTTCTTTCCCCACGATAGCATTATTGACAATATGGTTGCAATAAGTAGCCACCATTTCTCCCGCCCTCTGACAACCACGATACCAAGGATAAAAAGGAAGATTACAATAGCTCCCATATAATGAGGTCCATCAGTACCCGGCTGGGTCCCCCAGTATTTCATTACCTGATTGACAGCTGACTGGGCATTGTTGGCTTTCAGAGCCCTGACTGTCTCCGAATTTCTGTTAAAAGGTTTGCTCGATCCTCCCTTGTAATTCGGTATCAGAAGGTTCATGGTTTCGTCAATGCCATAGCTCCAGAACGTTATATAGTCCCTGTCGAGGCCGGATGAAACATTTCTGGTTTCCGATACCAGATCAGATTTACCTCTGATGGTGTATTTGCCGTATTCATATACAGTATACAGGCTTGCGAAATTTATGCCGACAGCAATAATAAAAGGAACTATCAGCAGGACTGATGTCTTAAGGAACTTTACAATAGACTTTTCCTTTATTGAATATACAAATTCAGTTATAATGAAAATGAGCAGACAGATCATCGAATAGTATGTGATCTGGGGATGATTTGCAATGATCTCAAGTGAAATAAGGAATGCTGCCAGAAGTGCTCCTTTCAGTGCATCGCGCCTGTATGCATAATAAATTGCTCCGATCATCGGGGCCATATAGGCCAGTGCAACTGCCTGAGTATTATGGCCTGCTGCAAGTATCTGAAAAAAGAACGAGGAAAAACCATAAGCAATTGAGCCTGCAATCGAGAGCCATGGATTGAATCCGAACAGAAGGAGCATTACATAGAATCCGGCCATTGAAAGGAAAAGTACGGATACCGGCATTTTGAATATCCTCAGGACTTTATCGGCATATCTCATAAGGTTACCGGGGTACTGTGTGGATATCAGATAGGCAGGCATCCCGCTGAAAATAGAATTCGTCCAAAGCGGCTCCTTATGGAATTTCGCCCTGTAATCATTTATCTCCTTTGAATTGATCTTCGAGACCATTGAATCGTTCGCCCTCAATATTTTGCCCTCAAGGACAGGATAGAAATATGCGAATGACAAAAAAATGAACAGTACTATTGCAATCAGGTGAGGCAATGCCCCGGGAAACTTCTTATTGATTTCCATGCTCCGTTAAAATTTGGATTTCCGATTTGTTGAAAGACAAAAGTATTTATTTATAAGGAATTATTGCTGCTTTCTGGATCACCCCCTAGTGATTTAAGGTTTTCCCTGAAGTTCCTGAGATTGGACCATTTTGATGCAAATCCCTTTATAGCCTTAAGTTCAGCTTGTTCGTAAAATCTGAAAAGATTAAGAATGAAAGGAAAACTGATAAGCAGCAGTAATTTCAGAATCAGCCTGGGAACTACCTGCAGATCGTTGAGCAAAAACCCTGAAAATGATAATAAAGTTCCGACTATCAGTATTATAAGAATTTTGTTAAGCTCATACGGCACACGTAAAGCTTTCTGGGCGAAGTAGAAACAGGCATACCAATAGATGAGATTGGTAAATATTGTTGCAAAAGCCGCTCCCATCATATTAAACTTGGGAATAAGAAGAATATTCAGGAAAATGTTGAGAATGGTCGAGAAGATCACGATCAATCCCATGATCCATGTTTTCTTCCTGATTATCAATCCCCAGACTGTGGTTTCCCTCATATTTACGAAAAAGACCGACAGGCACAGAAGAGGCACTAAAATATAAGCTCCCCAGAATTGAGTTGATTTTGTTATGACTTTTATTGCTTCAAATGAAAAAAGGGAAACAGCTATAATGCCCATCATAAGCACCAGTGATGAGTAAAGATTGGTCTTTGAATAGAACCTGTTGCTGTCAGGAGCATCCATTTTCTTGATGACCATAGGCGTTACAGCCATTTTGATCGAATCCACTATCACCAGCTTGAGGACGCTTGATATCTTGAATGCAAGTGAATAAATTGCCACGAATTTCAGCAACGTTAATGAATTAAGCGAAAACCTGTCGATCGCAGAAAAACTTGCACCTGCAAAATTCGCCAGCAAAAGCGGAAATCCATAATTGGCCATTGCCCTTAAAAGCTTCAGGTTAACTGACGGGACGCAGTTTCTAACAGCATATACTGACAGGCATAGTATGAATACCATGTTGCCGACCACCTGGGCAAGATAAATTCCCGGTATTCCCATCTTCCTGAATACAATAAGGATTATAGTAAGGAGAAGTACAAAAACCAGCTTTATCAGATTTGCCGAGGAGTAAAGGATGGACCTCGACTGGACCCTCATCAGGTAGTTGATGATATTGTTTATTGACTGAAGGGCGTTGGAAAGTATCACTAAACGCAGGGCGTAGCTCCATTTTTCTGAACCAAATATCAGTGTCGATATCTGACCAGCAAACGGAAACAGTAAAATAACAAACAACAGGCTGACCAGGATCTGAGAAAGCAGCGCCATAAAGAATATTTCTTTCTGGTCTTTCTTATGATCAGGGTCCCAGTACCACCTCATAAGACTCTGGGGAAGGGCTGATGCCATCAGTGATATAAGGATCAGTCCCGAAATGTCAAGGATGGCCATTACCCCAAAATCGTCTATAGATATGATTTTGGGATTGGTATAGAGCGGGATCAATATGAATCCGACAAGCTTTACAGCAATGTTCCCCAGGCCATATACAATGCTGTCTTTCGTGGATTGTTTGATTGAGTTTAGCATAGATCCGGAGTCAGGATAATAATATCGGATTCAATATTCATTGAATATCTCTGATTTTGCATTTTTATATAGGTATCCAGCTCCTCCATTGTTGGATAATCCCTTTGTCCGATGAACAGCCGTGCGTCATCAATAAGGACCACATGCCGGAGCAGGTTATTTTTAAAAACAGCATCAAGTTCCTTAAAGACCGGGCTCTCTTTATCACCTCTGGCTGTCAGACCTCCGGAAAAGTGCCCATCAAGCCAGAACAATGCCCTTTTCCCGATTTTGAGCACAAGGGTCGGCAAAATATCCCCACTGTTCCCTAAGAGAATGTTAATTGAAGAGTAGTCTTTGAATCGCCTCCTGGCCTCCCTGTAGAACCTGCTGCTTAGTTCTACCGAGTAAATCATTTCAAAATTGTTTCTCTGGGAATAGACTGTATCGCCAAGGTAGGTTCCTGTTTCGACCAGGATCCTGCAATCAAATTCAGCTGCAAGCCTTGAAATTATCTTTTGTTTTGCAAGGTGGGGAGGCGGGACAGGGCAACCGCTGGCTTCCCATTTCAGGAAATCTTCCCGGTTAAGGGCAGCTTCTTTCTTTTCATAGAAATAATTCTGAATTCTTATCGGTATATAGCGGTTTATCCTTCGCATCAATTATCCTGGTTTATCATCATCTGTTTATAAACGGCTTCAGGGCTGAATTTTTTTGAATTTTCCAGTGCCTTTGTTTTCAGATCTTCCAGAAATCCGCGGTCCGAAACAAGCTTCACAAGTATCTTAACGAGATCGGCAAAGTCGTGGTATATCAGTATGCTTGATCGAAGCTCATCAGGGAAAGAATAGGAGTCAGGAATTATGCCGGGTTTTGCAGCCCGTATCATTGCAAATGGAATACCTGTCTCTTTTGTTTTCCCGTAAACGCTGTACCTGTTTAGTTCTACATTCATGTTCCCCAGGACAATATCTGCTTTCACGAGCTCCCTGTTGTATTCAATGGGAGGGATAAAACGTTCATGATGAACAATGACTGAAAAACCTTTGTTTTTGATCGCTTCAGCCTTATCGAGGATCAGCATGTGGTCATCAAGGGGATTATCCGTTTGGACGCCGCCAAGCAGATCGAGGATAAAAAGTTCTTTATATTCAGCCATCTGGCCTTCAAGAGTATCCAGCAATCCAACATAATTGCGCCTGTACTGCGACAGGATGCCCGGAATGCAGATTCTAAGTCTTCCGTCAGATGAGACTTCTTCAGAAACCAGCGAAGGATCAAAGACCGAGAAGGGTACAACTTCCGAGGGGATGGTTATTCCCAGTCTATTAAGCTCCCGTTGAACAGATTTCGACAGAATGACAAGATGTCCGTCAGATTCACGGACTTTTTTCAGAATATTCTTTTTGTATCGCGGGAAAATGAAAAAGTCCTTGAAGAAATATATCCACAATTTTGGCTTAAATGTTCGTGAAGCTGAAAAAACGAATTTCTTTACTGATCCTGACAGATTTAAGCCAAACCACTCATCAGTGTTATGAATAACCAGAAAAAGCCTGGTCCTGATTGGCCAGTTTGATAAGACCCGGAAATGTTTTGTAAGAGTTACAAGATAAATACGATCAAGATTATAGTTTCCGGTTTCATGCAGAAAATCTTCAAGCTTCTGTTCTATTGGCCTGGCAACAACTTCCAGGTTAGGATAAATGGCACTCAGGAACCCGAGATTGACCGAATGGGTTTCAAGAGTAAAGAGAAATACCCTGTTCCCGGGATCGCTGCAATAAATCCTGCAGAGTGTCTCCGCAAGGGTGACATGCCCGGTATCCATTATTTCGGCTACCCCTATATGCATCTGGCCGAGTTGTTCATGTATATCATATCCCATTCCTTAAGCTTCCCGTTATCTACAATCGAAGGAAGAATATCATAAAGAGTGAAACCTCTTTCGCGGAGAAACTGGTCAACTTCATAGTATTTTGCGGACCCCTTGTATCCATCATGGTTATTCGCCTCCAGGACAACAAGGTCAGTCCTGTTCAATGCTGTCCTGGCACCTTTAAGGACATTAAGTTCATATCCCTGAACATCAATTTTCATTATTCCGATCCTGACACTCCGATCCTCCAGAAAATCATCCAGCCTTACTATCCTTATCGTCTCCACACCCTGCTGTCCGAGGTTGGTCTCGTTGAAGACCCCGCTTCCGGGATCAGAAGTTAGCTGCAGAAGAGATGAAGAAGTTATCCTGGCGGCAAGATTAATCTGTTTTTCAGTATTTTCATTCCCTGCAGCATATTTTATGAATTTAATATTTTTAGCAGACGGGAATCTTTGCTGAATAGCCTTGAAGTTCTCAGTAACAGGTTCAAAAACAATAATCTTGTTTTCAGGAAAGTTTTCTGAGAAAAGCTTCAGCGAAGCTCCGATTCCGCCACCGATGTCGAGAATGATAAAGTCCTGATTAGCGAGCCTTTTTGCCAGCCTGATGGTCCTGTGAATGTGATTCATGGGAAAGAGTTCCCCATTATCCGACATTTGCTCCAATTCCTTCCTGAGAGTATGGTTGACAATATGTTTAAGCAATGTTTTACTCCTCAGGACAGGGATGAAAATCGCATCAATTGATTTTTTAAATATTTTGCCGGACATGCACTTTATTGTTAATTATTTAACAGTTCCCTGTAAAAACTGATCAGGCCAGACTTTTTCATTTCGAGGTTATATTCGGAGGTAATAGCCTTGTAACCGTTTTCTCCCATTCTGTGCCTTAGCTCAGGATTGGTAAGCAGCTCGATAATGGCATCTACAAATTCACGCTGATTTCCGAATATCAATCCGCATTCATACTTCTCGATAAGCCTTTTCTGAGGCAGGCAATCTGACGCTATCACCGGCCTTTTGCCCGACATATAATCAAAGATCTTATTAGCGACACCCGAATCATGCTGGGGATTACGAATAAAGGGAGCAAGGCAAATATCGCTTGCTTCGAGATAAGCAGGCAGTTCTGAAAGATCTATCCATGGAATATATTTAACCCTTGATCTGATCCCGGGGATACCCGTCATTTCGAAGAAACGATCTCTGTCCTTTTTGTCTATCGGGCCAACGATCACTAAGTCAGCATTGTATCCTTTAGAGATCACTTCCGCGAATGCATCGATCGCATTGAAAATGCCTCGTCTTTCAGCAACAACCCCGAAATAGAAAACAACCGGATCCTTCTTTTCGAAAGCAACATTCACTGCTTTTGCTTTAAAATCATCCAGCTGTATCATGTCCGGAACATTTGGAAAAGCACAAAATCTTGTGGCGGCCAGGAATTTATATTTAGTTAGCAGATGATCCCTGAACTCCTCACTCAGAACGACAATGCCCTTTGGATATTGAAGGAGTCTCTCTTCCTTTTTCTGCCATTTTTGCGGTCTTGTAATGAAGCTTCGCAGGAATCCTTTGGTCCAGTTATAGGTTGTAACAGCATATGAGTAATTTTCATGAAGGTCGAGGATCATAGGGATATCCTTTCCCGATTTTCTTATACCTCTGTATGCGGCTTCCGACATATACAGATCATGTACGTGAAGGCTGTCGAGATCATTGCCAGTAATGAATTTCTTTATCTTACCTGACCAAAGCCAACCGTACGCTGGTATTGTATTCAGGAAAAAGAAAAGAACGTTTTTCATTCCTTTCGAAATTCTTATCCTGGTTACTTTTATCCCCCCGGTTTCCCTGTAAGACTTGCCGCTGAATGCAAAGCAAAGAACGAATATTTCGAACCCTGCACCGGAGAGGGCCTCTATCTCCCTGAGTACCCTTTTATCATCATTCAGGTCGTTGTCAACAATAACTCCTGTTCTCATCAGGTAAGTGCAATACTGTAATGGGTTGATAAATACGAGGCAAAGGTAGAAATATTTTAACTTTTGTCAGGAACGGCAGGCGGAGAGGAATCTCGTGCTTTACTGCTAAGACTGGTTCAGTGTTGCTGCCACATCCTTTACCAGGTTATCCCTCCTGAACGCCGAAGGTGATTTCGTCTTTTGAATAAATGGTTTATCGATAAGAGTTTCAATATATCCGGCAACACCTTCCCAATCATCATAGGTGAAGGTGCTTCCATGGCCACATTCACCGATGATTATTGCAGCATCACCTTCAGGAGGACCAATGCATATTATGGGCCTCTCTGATGCCAGGTATTCAAAAAGCTTGCCTGTGATGATGCTTTTGTTGCTCCTGTGATCAGGTATTATAAGAAGAAGGAGTGATGAGTTCTGCATATAGCTTATAGCTTCAGGATGAGACGCGTAAGGCAGGAATTCAATAACGGATTCACCTGCAGCAGAAAGGATCATCTCTTTTTTCCCTGACGAAACTAATCCAACGAATCTCAAACTGAATTTCAGCCCCTTCCATTTAAGCGTTTTAATTGCCCTTAAGAAACCATCGACGGGATAAGCATCAGATAAAGTCCCGATATAGGAGATCATGAATCCGGAAGGAGCTGGCACAGCTTGCCCTTCGAAATCTTCTGCATCGTACCCGTTAGTTATGACCGTGAATTTACTTCTTATCCCCGGAACCTTTGAGGTGAATAATTCCATTAAAGATTTTCCCACGGTTATTATTTTATCTGCCGACCGCAGGACTTTCTTTTCATAGCAGGAATCGATCTTTCTTGAAATGAAGGCAGGATAGAACTGATTGTAGTAATAAATGTCGGTCCAGGGATCACGCAGGTCAGCAATCCATTTCAGCTCCGGAAATTTCTTCCTGAGCTTAAGCCCTATCAGCTGTGTGGAGTGGGGAGGGCTTGTGGTTATTATGTGGCTTATCTTTTCACTGATGATAAGCCTGCAGGCTTCCCTGTATGCATATTTGTTCCATCCTTTCCTGGGATCAGGTATAAAGAAATTGCCTCTTATGAACCTGGAAATACGGCTTGTAAACGAATCTTGATCATTGATTGCAAAACCTGCCGAAGGTATCTTCGATTTGTCTTTCCTGTATAGCCTGAAATAGTCAGTTGCTTTTGTTTTGTAAACAACCAGATCACTGGGAACTTCATCAGACAGATCGCGATCAAGTGCAGAATATGCGGCGTATTGGGGATCAACGGTCAGTATTATCGGCTGCCAGCCGTTTGCAGGCAGGTATTTTGAAAACTTCAGCCACCGCTGTACTCCGGCTCCCGATCCAGGCGGCCAGTAATACGTCACGATGAGGACCTTCTGCATTTAGAGCTTTTTTAGAAGGGAAACTATACTTACCTTTTCGAATATAATATCTTTTAACCGCGAAATCTTTATCCTTTCCTGTTCCATTGAATCCCGATATCTGATCGTAACGGTCTGATCCTCGCGTGTTTGATGGTCGATCGTAATACAATACGGCGTCCCGATAGCGTCCTGACGGCGGTATCGTCTCCCTATTGAGTCCTTGTCGTCATACTGACAATTGAATTCGAATTTGAGCTCGTGTACAATCTTTTCAGCGATCTCCGGCAGGCCATCCTTTTTTACAAGAGGCATTACGGCCAGCTTCACAGGTGCCAGGTAGGCAGGAAGCCTGAGAACCACACGTGTATCGGTGCTGCCGTCCTCCTTCTTAAGTTCTTCCTCAAGGTAGGCGGCTGAAATGATATGCAGGAACATCCTGTCCACACCAATCGAGGTCTCGATCACATAAGGAATATAAGATTCCCCTTTTTCCGGATCGAAATATTGCATCTTTTTACCGCTGTACTGCTGATGCTGTCGCAGATCATAGTCTGTCCTTGAATGAATGCCTTCAACCTCTTTGAAACCGAACGGGAACCTGTACTCGATATCAGTTGCAGCATTTGCATAATGGGCAAGCTTTGTGTGATCATGGAAGCGATAGTTCTCAGCCCCGAATCCAAGCGCCTGGTACCATTTCATCCTGATTTCCTTCCAGTATTTGAACCACTCGAGTTCTGTCCCGGGCTGGACAAAGAACTGCATTTCCATCTGCTCAAACTCCCTCATCCTGAAAATGAACTGCCTGGCAACTATCTCATTCCTGAAGGCCTTCCCAATCTGAGCGATTCCGAAAGGTATTTTCATTCTGCCGGTCTTCTGGACATTCAGGAAATTGACAAAAATACCCTGGGCAGTTTCGGGTCTAAGGAATATTGTGGTTGAACCGTCGGCCGTTGAGCCCAGTTCAGTGGAAAACATAAGGTTAAACTGTCGGACTTCTGTCCAGTTCCGGCTTCCGGAGATGGGACATACAATTTCGCAGTCCATTATTATCTGCCTGAGGGCTGGCAGATCCATGGCATTGAGCGCCTTGGAATAACGTTCGTTCAGTTCATCGATCTTTGTCTGGTTGGCAATTACTCTTGGATTTGTTTCCCTGAATTTCTTTTCGTCGAATGCCTGGCCAAACCGCTCTCTTGCCTTTTCAACCTCCTTTGTGACCTTCTCCTCGATTTTTGCAATGTGCTCTTCGATCAGAATGTCAGCCCTGTACCTCTTCTTTGAGTCCTTGTTGTCAATAAGGGGATCGTTGAATGCGTCGACATGACCGGATGCTTTCCAGATTGTCGGGTGCATGAATATAGCTGAATCGAGTCCCACTATGTTGTCGTTCAGGAGCACCATGCTGTCCCACCAGTATTTCTTGATATTGTTTTTCAGCTCTACGCCGTATTGTCCATAATCGTAGACAGCACTGAGTCCGTCATATATTTCACTTGACGGAAAAACATATCCGTATTCCTTGCAGTGAGCGACCAATTTCTTGAAAACATCTTCCTGGGCCATAGGGCACTCTGTTTATTTTAAGGAGAGCAAAAGTAAGGTAAAAAGTTATGTTTTACAATTTGCTATCTTTAACCTCCAAAATCATTTGGCAGGAAGAAGATGAGGAAAAGGACCGATTTCCTTGTTATAGGATCAGGAATTGCCGGACTGACTTTTGCCCTGAAGGCAGCTCGTTTCGGCAAAGTATCGATAGTCACTAAAGGTGCAATTGATGATTCAAATACAAGGTATGCCCAGGGAGGGATAGCAGCCGTATTCAGCGAACCCGACAATTTTGAGAAGCATATACATGATACCTTAATCGCGGGTGACGGGATATGCAATGAAGAAGTAGTGAGGCTCGTGGTCCAGGAAGCGCCCGCACGCATCGAGGACCTCATCGGTCTCGGTGTGCCTTTTGACAAGAAACAGGACGGTA
Source organism: Bacteroidota bacterium (assembly GCA_030706785.1). Classification (GTDB taxonomy): domain Bacteria; phylum Bacteroidota; class Bacteroidia; order Bacteroidales; family VadinHA17; genus LD21. The sequence continues at coordinate 16,508 of JAUZNW010000046.1, forward strand.
CCTATGACCTGGCAAAGGAGGGAGGACATACTGAATACAGGATCCTGCATGCAAAGGACAGGACGGGAGAGGCTATTGAAGAAACTCTTATTTCAAAGGTGAAGGAAGATCCGAATATTGATATATATGAGAACCACTTTGCAATTGAGATTCTGACACAGCACCACCTCGGCGTTGAAGTCAAAAGAAGCAATCCGCATATCAAATGCTTTGGAGCATATGTCCTTGACCAGAAAGATCAGAAGGTGTACACGTTTCTGTCCAGGATCACTGTAATGGCTACCGGCGGCCTGGGCAATGTATACCAGACAACCACCAATCCTGAAATTGCCACGGGTGATGGTGTTGCTATGGTTTACCGCGCTAAGGGAACCATTGAGAACATGGAGTTCATTCAGTTTCATCCTACATCACTGTACGATCCAGGTAAGAAACCTTCATTCCTGATAACCGAAGCCCTGAGAGGGTATGGTGCAATTCTCAAGAACATGGCGGGGGAGAAGTTTATGAACAGGTATGACAACCGTGGCTCTCTCGCTCCGCGTGACATAGTGGCTCGTGCAATAGACAATGAAATGAAAATCTGGGGCGATGACCATGTATGGCTCGATTGCACTCATCTCGATTCTGCCGGGCTCAGGGACCACTTTCCCAATGTATATGAGCATTGCCTGCAGAGAGGGATAGATATTACAAAAGACATGATTCCTGTTGTTCCATGCGTTCACTATTCCTGCGGCGGAATAAAGGTAGATACGAACGGGCAAAGCAATATCGACAGGCTTTATGCTCTCGGGGAAGTCTCATCAACCGGGCTCCACGGGGCAAACAGGCTTGCTTCAAATTCACTTGTTGAAGCAATTGTTTATTCCCACATGGCAGTGATGCATTCGGAGAAACGTCTGAAAGGGCTTGTGATAGAGGAGAAAGTACCTGACTGGGATTATAAGGGGACCACTCATCTTGAGGAAATGGTGCTCATTACCCAGAGCCTTAAGGAGGTCCAGATGATAATGAGCAACTATGTCGGTATTGTGAGGTCTGACCTCAGGCTTAACAGGGCAATGGTACGGCTTGAGATATTATATAAGGAAACTGAAAACCTTTATAAACGGTCACTTGTCTCAAGGAAGATATGTGAGCTCCGCAATCTGATAAATGTGGGTTACCTGATTATTAAGATGGCCATGAACAGGAAGGAAAGCATAGGCCTTCACTATTCAATAGATTATCCCAAAAAATCAACTTCTGAATTCAGATCTTAATCAGCCATGAACCATCTTGAGTCCTCATTTTCAGGCAGGAACAACCCATGGCGATACATTGTGATGTTCGCTGCCGTCCTCGTTGCTTCAAATACCGTCGGAGCTGTCCCATTACTTATCGCCTATGCAGCAAGGGCTGCGACAAACCCTGAAGTTATCTCGGAGATTGCAGCTAATCCGGGTAACCTTGGCGTGCTCGGACTTGATCCGAATCTTGGCCTCTTCGTCAACCTTTTTCCCTTTCTTGCAGGACTTGCGATTTTCATTCTGTTAATTAAGCCATTGAATGGCCGGTCATTTTTTGTGATCATCAACGGTACAGGGAAGATCAGATGGAACAGATTTCTTATCTCGGGACTGGTCTGGCTTATTCTTTCGGCGATCTATTTTTTCATTTATCTGAAACTGGAACCATCCAATTTTTTACTCGAAAATACCTCCTCAACACTTCTTATTCTGATTGCCGTGTCAGTCATTTTCATTCCTTTCCAGGCTGCCTTCGAGGAGACTCTTTTCAGGGGTTACCTGATGCAGGGATTTGCTGTTGTTGCACGCAACAGGTGGTTTCCTATTTTAGTAACATCTCTTTTGTTTGGGCTTATGCATGCCTTCAATCCTGAGGTGAAGGAATTCGGATTTTTTATAATGATGCCCCAGTATGTGCTTTTCGGACTGATCTTTGGTGTCATTACAATTCTGGATGACGGCATAGAAGCTGCAATAGGCGCTCATACGGCAAACAATATTTTCCTGTGCATTATGGTCACACACACTTCCTCAGCGCTTCAGACCCCGGCAGTTTATGAACAGCAAACAGTGTATCCATGGACAGAATTCGCAGCTCTTCTTGCGACAGGAATAATATTTGTTTTAATACTGAAGGTTGTTTTTAAATGGGAAGGCCTATCCACTCTTATGAGCAGGGTCGAAGAGCCCGCTCAGCACAATCATTTACCGAATACCGAGGTCCTGTCCTCACTCCGGTAATCACCCCATCTGTCGCGAATCTCTTTTATTATCTCCCTGATCTCGTCCGGTTCGGTTGTTGTAAGAAGCCTCAAACGAGTTTCCTTGAAATCAGGAAGCCCTTTAAAATAGTTCGAAAGATGTCGGCGAAGCTCGAAGATCGCCCTTTTACCTTCCTTGCACTCAATTGACTTATCAAGGTGAAGGAGTGCCAGGTCGGCCTTCTCGTGTACAGAAGGTTCAGGAAGAAGGTCTCCGGTATCGAGATAATGACTTATCTCCCTGAATATCCATGGTCTGCCGACAGTAGCCCTGCCTATCATGATGCCGTCGACATTGTACCTGTCAAACATTTCCTTAGCCCTTACAGGCCCGTCAATATCGCCGTTGCCGATTACCGGTATTTTAATCCGCGGATTGTTTTTCACTTCGCCGATCAGCGTCCAGTCCGCAATACCTTTATACATCTGTGCCCTTGTCCTGCCATGTATTGTGATACCGGCAATCCCTGCATCCTGAAGCTTTTCTGCTATTTCCACAATGTTCCTGCTTGAATCATCCCATCCGATCCTTGTCTTAACGGTCACAGGCAGCCTGACAGACCTGACAATCTCTTCCGTCATCTTGACCATCAGGGGGATATTCCGGAGCATGCCTGCTCCTGCCCCGCGGTTGGCAATCTTTTTAACCGGGCATCCGAAATTAATATCAATGAGTTCCGGTTTCGCTTCCTCCGCAATTAGAGCTGCTTCCACCATAGCATCGATAAGATGGCCATAGAGCTGAATGCCCATCGGCCTCTCAAAATCATAAATAATCAGCTTCTCGACGCTTTTTCTGCCATCACGGATAAGTCCGTCTGATGAAATGAATTCTGTATACATGAAGTCCGCGCCGTAGCTCTTGCACAGGAAACGGAATGAAGGATCAGTAATATCCTCCATCGGAGCAAGGAACAAAGGATATTTCCCGAGAATTGTATTTCCTATTGTCAAACCCGGATATAGTTAAGGCCAGATGCTGCTTTGGGCTTCTGAGGAAGAAGCAGCCTTGTTAAGTTCATTTTTCCTGTAGAAATATACGATACCGTAATTTTCGCTTTCAGCCATTCTTCTGTCTTCAGGAAGTGTGCTGTGAGTATTTTCAACTTCATTCCAGATCTGCACTATGATCTCGTCGGCTTCCTTCCTTAACTCGAAATTCTTTTCAGTATAATCAAGAGTTCTTTTTGCCAGTGTCTTCTGAAAGTTCCATGCCTCGAGGAAATTCTGATACCTTACCTTCACAACTGCAATTGTGGGATTTGTTATCGGACTGCCACCTTTCCTGATGCGGTATTCCTCGCCTTCAATTATCCTTTTCCCCCAGCTGATAAGCTCATTCTCAGTATTAAGTGACGGGACTGTTGATTCATTTGTTGCCAAACCGTAGAATGCCCTTGTTTCAACCGGCAGATCACCCCTGAAGATAGCCATATTCATTACCCTGATGAAATGAGTCAGATACAGCCTGGCTTTCCTGATAGCTTCAGCATATTCGCGACTCTTGCTGCTCTGGGATGCATAAGACTGGCGCTGCAGTGAGATCATATTCTCAAACTGCGGCAGGAACCTCTGTAATCTGACAATCGTTTTGGCCGAAAACGCCATCTGGTTCGGGGGAACATCCCTCCCTTTCTCAAGTGCGATTCTCATCGCCCTGATGCGGGCTGCATCAGTATTGGGCAGTCTTCTGTAAGGCATAGCTATTGGTTAGTGTTAATAAGGTGTTGAAAACTTAATTGCGAATATAATAACGTTTTGTTAATAACAATTAGTATTCGCAAACAAATTTAATTGATTATTAAAATGTTCAGAATTTCTTTCCCCCTTTAAAAACTGTTGAAAAATTTCTGACTCAAATATAAATTATTTTACGATCTAAAACTAAAAATGTTTCGGAAATGTCAGGGCAAAAAGTAATTAGTTTCATAAGCTTTAGGAATACTCACCTCCTATTGCTACTTTAGTGGTGGGATTGCCTCCTGAAAAGTGTAA
>JAUZNW010000047.1 GCA_030706785.1 Bacteroidota bacterium
ACGCCAAAGACGGTCTTCCTGTTATTTCCCTGGGAATAGAGAAGGTTTAATTCTATCAGGAAAAACAGAAGGGTTATTGCTGTCTTTTTCATGACAAACGCCTGATATATTGCCGGTCAGGATTCTAAGTTCAATATTATTGCTACAAGAATCATGCTAAATTAATGCTTTTCTCACTGTGTTCGTGGTTTTGCCGTAATGTCATAGCCCTGCATATTGCGGGGTAGACTCCGCGGAGATCCCGTCCTGGCGGGACAGGTCGTGCAGGTCGTGAAGAAGTCTGTAAAGTCCATAAGGTCTTAAAGTTGTTCTCCATTCAACCTTTCAACTCTTTTTCACCACCCTTCACTTCGTCCATGGCAGGCAGCGGGCACGACAGGTCCTGATGATTACTGTTTTCTTGTTAACAGGTAAGCGATGAAAGCCGGCAGATTACCGATCAGTACGAACAATGTCCAGAGAATATATTTCTCATTCCTGTCTCTTGCGTCGAACCAGACCCATACCGGTAACGACAGCCAGTATACCAGGAAGCAGAGAATCAGGGCAATACTGATTATATAAACATGAACAGGGTGAACAGCACTATCCAGCTCATAAGCAACACCGACAAAACCGGCTAATTCACCTGAGCTGGTTTTTAATGGCATAACAATATGCCCGAGGATGTCATTGTGTTCTCCTTCGCGTCTGATCGCCGCTGCTATATATAATATTTCTTTCTGGAACGAATCGAGATTTTCATCAACAGCATCCAGTAATCCCCTGCTCTGGTTATCAATCAAACTGTAAACATTTGAATTCAATGGCGTGCTTTGCGACATCATGCCATTTTCATAGATTATCACACCGTTATCACTGATCAGCCATTTGGTGCTGATCTCTGGACACTTTAAAGTATTTTCCAGGTAGTCAGTAAATGACCTGCTGTTAATGCTTTCCCTGCTGTCGACGTGTATCTGCTTTAGTTTATCATAAGCGATCTTCCTGTTTGTCGCGCTTTCAATGTATCCTGACGATTTGAAGAGGATCGCCCACGCCAGAAGAATGACCATCAGTATCCCGGAAGTTAAAGCTGTCCAGGGCAATATATTATGCCATTTTTTTCTCATAAGTCTTTGATTTTATAATTATCAGAATAATACTTGAAACAGGTATAAAGACCAGGCTCGGGATTAAAGCTGCTTTTATAAGATCCACAACATACAGCGGATTTCTGATTTCTGAAAACAGCAGGGCAGAAAGAGCTATCCAGATGACTGAAAGCCCGAAAAGGGCCATTGTTTTGGGCTTAAGATCCTTTTTTTGCTGAGCTGCCTTCAGCAGGAGCAAGTGTAAAACATCATCCTTCTGCTGTGCACTCAGCTGGTTCTCCTTATTAAGGCTCGAACGGATCAGCATTTCGATATTTTTTTCAGTATATGTTCGCTTATCAGCCATAATTCATTGTTTAATGATCTGTTTGAATTTTTTTCTGAAGTTATGCCGTGCCCTGGATAGCATGGATTCAGTAGCTTTATATGTTTTTCCGATTTCTGAAGAGATCTCCTCCGTGCTTTTATTTTCGAGATATTTTGCCATAAGAAGGTATCTGTATCCCTCTGACATAAGAGCCAGGACTGTTATCACATCTGCCCGGGTTCTGTCATCAACTGTTTCTATCTCTTCACTATCAAGGTCGAAGTGAATTCTTGCTTCATCATTGAATTGTCTTTGTCTTTTAGTTAGCCTGAAATGATCCAATATTTTGTTTTTCGCAATCGCGCAAAGCCAGGTAAAAAAGTTACTTCTGCTTTGGAAGCCGCCAATCTTTTCGACAGCAATGATCCATGTCTCCTGCCAGATATCCGATGCTGCCTCTTTGTCATTATCGAGCTGATGAGAAATAAATGCATACAGTAAATCGGAATACCTTTGATATAACTGCCTGAAAGCACTCTGATCCCCCCTTTTAATTCCTTTCAACAATTCTTTATCGGGAAGTGTCATTTTTTTTGTTTCACATATTAGTCGTGAATAAATCCAAATCCTTCGCTTAGTTGGTTTTTTTAGGCTTTACTATCCGATTATAATGCCTTTTCAGCCCTTTCAACCTTTATTCCCTTCGTCCTGCGGTCATGCAGTCTTGCAGTCCTGCAGCCCTCTGAGTCCTCTGTGTGTTTTCTGTGCTCTCATTAGTAGTTCTTAAAACAACTTATTTCAAAGTATTTTATTACCACCGGGGCGCGGCGCTTCTTTCACCTTCACTCTCTACCCTACAACCCCTTCAACCCATTCAACTATTCAACTTACTCCTTAAACCCACCCCCAGCCCCTGGTGAAGACCATTGAGCTAAAGGAAGGAAAGGGGTATTTTTACTAAATTCGCGAAAATTCCAATATCATGTACCGCTATTCATTCCGCTTTGTTGTTATGACAATAACGATTCTCACTGCCAATCTTCTGACGACCAGAATAAGTAATTACCTGATTTCTTACAGAAGCCATGTAAGGCCGCTGGCGTTTACTCTCATAGCCATGGCGATTATCGTTCTTGTATTTTATCCCCTCTTTGCAAAGCTGGAAGTATGGGCAAAGGGGCTTTCGTTAAAAATAGTCAGGGAAGGTAAGTCGCTGGCAGGAAAATACCTGGGACTCGCCCTGGCATTTTTTGCCTGTCTGACAGTGCTTTGCTATTACTATGCAAAAATGTGGTACCATATCGATCTGTTTAGGATAATCCTGAGAGGAGAGATCGGGAATTACCTGTAAAAACAGGCCTCTGGTGACAGGAGAAAGCAGGGGGCAGGGGGCAGAGGAAAAGGGCGTGGTGCTGAAAGCTGAACGCTGATCGCTGATGGTTTTAACCTTTAACCACAAAACCACAAAACAGCTCAACATTCCCAAGTGCACGACCTGCACGATCCCGATTCGCTTCGTTCCCGGGACTTCGTCTCTTAGCTCCTCAGCCTGCACAACTAACCCGACAACCGTGGTACAATTTTTGTACTGATTTACCTGCTAAAATTATGACTTTGAGGAAAATATTGCCTTTTCTGATATTTATAATCCTGCTTGGTTGTGTAAAGGACCAGATCAGTAACGACGAATCTGACTTCATTAATCGTCGTGCCGGTTTCAATAATTCATCAAATGGCAATGTGTATGGCAACTGGATAGTTGCATTCTACGAAAATCTTGAAAATGGTTCAATAATTAAAAAAAGTGATGTAGATTCATGGGGAGGTCTGGATGTTGCGATTAAATTCAAGGATGACAGTACCTTTTGCGGAGTCAATACTTCAAACGAGATAGCCGGACATTACACAATGCAGAACAGCATGATCAATATTGATGTTTACGGAGGCTCAAAGGTCGGTCAGCCGGAATGGGGTAACATGTTTTCTGAATTAGTATATTCACATTCAATAACATCATTTAAAAAAAGCAACAGCCAGCTGAAACTTTTTTATAACAACAATAAAAATTGTGTGGTTCTGTATCCGCATCGGAGAGAGATCCAATGCGTCTGGCATTATTCGGGAAATTAGCTCCATGCTCCTCGCTCCATGCCCAGGCACCCCGTACCGCGAATCCCACACCCATTTCAGAATAACTCCAGCTGATCTCTGTCTTTCTTCTCCCTGATCTTTACCTGCTGAACTTCCGTTTCAATCAATTCCTTCTCAATCTCATCCAGGAAATGGCTCCTCGACTGGATATATTCCATGCCCATAAGGAACCTGCGCCGTGCACTTGTAAGGAACAGGTAGTTCCTGGCACGGGTCATCCCCACATATAAGAGCCTTCTTTCTTCTTCCGGATCGGATGGACTTTTTTCAAATAAAGAACATGGGATCAGGTTCTCTTCGCACCCCGTGATGAAAACACAGCTGAATTCCAGCCCCTTTGATGCATGGAGTGTCATCAGGCTAACTGCTTCAGTCTTCGGCTTCCATATGTCGATCCCCGTACCAAGCAGAATATGCTGCAGGAATGCGTCCTCATTGCCTTCATATCCGGCTGCAATGTTCATCAGCATTGACCGCTGGATTTCATTATTCCTGAATTGCTCCTTAAAGCAATAGCTGATAACGGTTTCCAGCTTGCTTTTAAGATCCTTCCCTTCGGTCAGTTCCTTTAACTTACTGACAATGTTTTCGTTGATAGTCTGTCGTCTGGTAAGCCTTGATACCAGGAAGTTGTTTCCCGGATTCAGCAGCAGCCTGTATACATCCAGAACCGATTTGACCGGTTCCTGTTTAAGGACCGGATCTTCACCGATCTTCTGGTAAGGTATTTTATGATCGGTAAGAGCTTTTTCAATCGCAGGCATCTGCCTGCCGATCCTGCATAATACGACAAAGTCTGATAGGCTTTCAATCCCTTCATCTTTAGTTCCTTCAGCGACCTGGCTGTCGATGGAGAAGAATCCCATGCCCCCGATCATCTTTTCAATGCTGCGGGCGATGAATTCCGCCTCGCTCCTGTCAGTTGCATTCTCTGAGATTTTGATCCTGACGCCTTTCTGAATTCCTTCCAGGAATTTCTGACCTGTCTTCAGGACATTCCATGAAGCCTTAAGGATTGAATCAGAGCAACGGTAGCTTTTCTTCAGCTTATAAACTGCTGCATTTTTGTAATCATCCCTGAACATCCTGATGTACCTTACATCCGCTCCGCGGAATCCGTAAATGGCCTGATCCGGATCGCCGATCACGAACAAGTTTGAATCCGGCGTCGGCATCAGCGTTCTGATCAATGTGTATTGAGCATGGTTGATATCCTGGTACTCGTCAACCAGTACCCATTCAATCCTTTTCCTGTATTCCGCCAGGACATCAGGATTACTCTGAAAGATTTGTACCGGGAATCGCACAAGATCGTCAAAATCAAATGCATTTGATTGCCGTAAAATTTGATCATATCTTTCGAGGGTCGCTGAAAATGAGGTATCGGTCACCTCAGACCCGGGCAGTAATGACTGCTTTACTCCTGATATCCTCTCACTGAGCTCATTAATAGCCTGATTATCAGCAACTATCTCTGAGAGGATCTGTTTTTTATCATCTTCATCTAACACCGACAGGAGGGCAGTAACTCCCGACCGGGCGAGATGATCTTTTATCGCTGATAGTCCGAAGGCATGAAAGGTACAGATTGTGAGATCCTTCAGGACCCCGGCATCGAGCATCCCGGCAAGCCGGTCCTTCATTTCTCCTGCAGCCTTATTGGTGAAAGTTATAGCCAGGATACTGCCCGGATCAATATTCCTCTTACAGATCAGGTTGGCTATCCGCGTTGTCAGAACCTGCGTTTTACCTGTTCCCGGTCCTGCCAAAATAATTGCCGGTCCGTCAAAATGATCTGCAGCTTCAGCCTGTTCATCATTTAAACCTGTAATTTTTTCTCCTGCAGAGATTCCCGGTTTGTCTGCCTTTGTTTGAGAGACTTTAATCTCCGGTTCCTGCATTTTTAACCTGCGGAAAGCCTCTAGATCGAAGCTCAGCAAAGGTTGAGGAGTGCCGGCCGTGAAATAGCTGCCTGCTGATTCCTCAAATAATGATGAGGAATGGCTGAAGCTCCTTGCTTCTCCTTCCTTAAAGACTTTGATTGTGCCGAACTCCCCGTCAAATCCTTCCTGTATATAGACTTCCCTGTTCCGCATCCGCCTGACCGCTTCCGCAAGTAATTCCCCTCCGACCGCCCTTACCTGCTCAATGTCAAAATTGAGCAGGATGTTAAACTCCGAACCGGCATTGAATATGAGCTTTTTATAATGCTGGTCCACCTTGCCTGAATCGGGCGAGACACCTTCTATTTCTGACAATATTTCCTTTAACGGCATCAGGCTATAGAAGGGGCGGCGATCAGGCCGCTCTATGATATTGTCACGGTCGGCAAGCTGTGCAACGCGATTCATCACGCCCACAGTGATCTTTTTGCCACAAACCGGACATATCTCGTCGTGCTGCAGAGTATCCAGCGGGCTCCAGCGCATGCCGCACTTCCTGTGACCGTCAAAGTGATATTTCCCTTCCTGAGGGAAGAAATTTATGGTACCAAGAAAGCTGTCATGTTTACCTGATTTTATGGTATCGATGATCCCTTTGTAAGAGAGGTCAGCATTGATTATATTCGCGTTGCGTCCGAGCTTTTCAGGCGAATGGGCATCAGAATTAGCGATCAGGGTATATTTATCAAGGAAGCTGCACATCCAGTTCATCGGCGGATCGCTTGAAAGGCCCATTTCAACAGCTGAGATATATGAAGACAGGTCTTCAAAACATTCAATAACAGAATCAAATCCCGATTTTGAGCCCAGCACTGAAAACCATGGCGTCCAGATGTGGGCGGGCACAAAGAAGATATTTTCAGATGCACTGAGGCATAATTCAAGAAGATCTTTGCTGTCCATTCCTATTATCGGCCTTCCGTCGGAAGTGATGTTGAATCCGAGTGCTGCCAGCTTCTGCTGTATTTTTTCGGCAACTTCGAATGACGGGGCAAAGACGACGTTATGTACTTTCCTGACCTGCCCAGTTTTCCTGTATATATTGCTGATCTCCGCCGTAAGGATGAACCTGGTATCACCATCATCGGGCAATGGAATTTTTCTTTTGTTTTCCGGTTTGAGCTTTAAGAGGCCCTCCTCAGCGGGTTCAAGCTGGTCTTTTAGTTCCCGGAGCCATCCTGGATGGGTGAAATCGCCGGTGCCAGCCACTTTTATGCCTTTCATGCGGGCCTGGTAATCAAGAAAATCCGGCCGCAGTTCCTTGCTTGTGGCAAGTGAATAATGAGAATGTATGTGAAAATCTCCAATGAATTTCATAGGGAGAAGGTTATAAATTGACTTAATTCACTACAGAGATCACAACGACCACAGCGCAACCAGCAGCAAGTAACAAGCAACCAGCAACCAGTTTTACCTGACTCTGAACTTCTTCGTCCCAGCTATCTTCTTCCCATCAGCTGTTATCCCATGTATATTAATTTCATACATCCCGGGAAGATCTGAGGTCCAGAAAACAACCTCTGCCTCGCCACTGCTGTTCGTTTTCACCAATGGATCCCAGAAAAGAGTATTCCTGAAATCGGGCTTTCTGCTAAGCCTTCCCTGTTCGTCTGAATAATCGGGAGCTGTAAAAACTGCCGGCTTATCAATTACCCTGTAAGGCAGTATAACAGCATATTCGGGCATGGTGACCCTGCTGAAATCACCCGAACGTGTAATTACATTAACAATCCCGTGCAGGACCAGCTCGCCGATCAGATATGGTGTTTTAACCACTTCTATCTTCTCTACAGTTTCCGGGTCAAGATCAACGAGCACTTTCAGATCGTTGATTATAACGCCATCTATCATTACCAGGGGCGGCTCATCATAAAAATTACCGGTAAGCGGATTGGTGATCTTAAGATCGTAGCCTGATTTTCTTTCCCTTATTATGATCCCTGGAACAAGCTCGAAAAAGACCTCCTGCATTGTCGGCAAGCTGATATAATCATCGAGAAGCACCTCCATTTCGGGTATCCCGTAAAACCTTCTTTTTTTCAGGGTGCTGTTGTCAATCTCCTCAATCTCCTTTTTCATCCTGGTACCATAAATTTTCGCAGCCTGGTAATTAAAGCTGAGTCCTGAAAGAACTTCCAGAAGGGAATCAGGAATAGTTTCATTAATCACTCTGGATTCAGGCATTATCCTTGAAAATGAAGATTCAATTTCAAGTACCATATTGCCGGTTGCATGTTCGGGCTGAAGAACCAGGTTCCTCAATTTTGAATCAGGCGGCAGGAGAAACCTGAAGCGGCCGGAAGAATCGATCCTTGCATACCTGAATTCTGCAACCTTCCCCTGGACAGACATGTACAGAAAATCTGACGAGTCGATGACACCGGGGTTCCTGTATCTAACATCCCCGCATAAATAATGACCATCGCTTTCATAGTCATATCGCTCAGTGGCATTATTAATTACGGTCTGAACATCAGGCCATCTGCAGGTACCGGAAGCTTCAGCAGGAGTTACGGCAATACTAAAATAAGTAATTCCGGGCTGATCTGTATTTGAATTTCTTATGATGATGTTTGCTGCGATTTTCTGACGTCTGCCATAAATAGTGTCAGCTTTAATATTTACGTCGAACCTGTTTATATCTGCTGAAGCTGCCCGTACTGCGTAATACAATCCCGGGTTAGTGACTTTCCTGAAGAAATCAGGCCCTTTGAAAGGATTGTAAATCTCAATATTTTGCATGAAGCAATTATCAGGAAGGAAATTCTTCATGTGGCTGGTATAGGCCCTGACAGTATATGTTCCCGAGCTTAAGGAATCGGGAAGGATAAAGCTGCCTTCACCTCTTCCGGCGGAGAGATGAAACCTCCGTTGAACAACAGGAGTATTCCACGGATTCAGCAGCTCAACATAGGCAATGATGCTCTTTTCAGACAGTTGTCCGGATTTCCTGTCAAGATTATAGATGCTGAACCATATATTCTCACCGGCAATATACCTGTCCCTGTCGATATGCAAACTGATTAGCTCATCCGGTTCAATCACAATATTTTTAACGGGAGGTATTCCTGGATCTCCGGGCAACCATCCCTGCGCACTAAGCCCGGGAGCTGATATCAAGGTTATCAGCATGAAAGACAAATTATATAATGCCCTGATCCTTTTCATTTCCCCTGTTTCAGAAATCGATCCAGTACGGAGGCTTTATCTTTGTTCCCCTTACAGAGCAGTCCGCACACTCCTTGAATGTTGAGATCACCCAGAAAGGAGCTATTTCATCCCCGTAATCCTCTATCACCCAGAAATCTGTATTCAGTCCTGTTTCAGGCAGGCTACCCCTGACGGTGTCGGTGGCACAATAAGTAAAGAAGTTGGGCAGCCCGAAGAAATGGTCATGGATAAAAAGCCTTTTCTGTGTTACAGCCGAAACGCTGAAATAGCCGTAAACCTCCTCTGAAGGATTTGTTATGCATCGTATATTGCCCCTGACAGCCATGGGTGTTACATCATAGAGATTCCCCACATTCTGGGATACATTCCTGACTCTCTCCCAGAAATTATATTCCGGCTCACCGATTGAATACTGGCTGACGAGAATGCTGTAAGTCTCTTTCAGCCGGTCAGTCTTGTTTGAGACAAAAAGCACAGGAAATTTGGAGATCCTTGCCTGGCTGAATGAGGATGTGTTCCTGATCAGGATCTCACCGGACCTTTCGGTGACATAACATTCCCTGTTTACTACATTGTAAGGGATACGGTATTCCCATGTTTCAGTATAATCCCACCTGAAGTAGCGGCACTTTCCCGTTGGATCATAGCTGTCCACATAGACCCTGCAGCCTTCCTCAACATCATTGGTATCCCTTGAAGCTGTGATAACCTCTTTTTCATAGTATAATGAGCTGATAGGCGGGACAGGCTTCAATTCGATAAAATCCGTCTCGTAAGTCTTGTTATTTACTTTTATATTAAGTGAATAGCTGCTTCCGGGCTGCCCTCTGAAAGTCAGGGAATCAGTTGAATATGTTCCTGCCGGCGATTCTTTCAAAGTTGTAACGATCCCATCCCCGTCTGCTATTGTAACAACAGCTCCCCTGACAGCTTTGGTTACAATGGGCATGCCAACCGGTGTTGATTTAGTCAGCCTGATCCTGTTTGACCTGTCCTGGTCTGTGATCATCCCTTCTACAACCAGTGTCTCCTGGTTTTTGTCCGCGTCAGGAAAAAACTCAACCGTACACCCTGCAACCAGTGCAATGAAAAGGATCAATCGAAATAATTTCTCTGACCTCATAAATGATCAAAAGTCAAAATTGAATGAAAGGGATGGTATCGGCCTGGCGAAAACAGACAGATAATATCCCCTTACAGTGTTGTTAACATTTTTGAAAAAAGCTGAATAGACGTTATTTCTTCCGGTTACATTATAAATTGAAAATATCCAGTGCGGGTTGGCTATTTTTTTCGATCTGAGCGTTCCGCTGATCTTCACTGACAGATCGAGCCTGGAATAATCGGGTATCCGGTACTGGTTCCTTTCCGAATACTGAGTTATCACGATATCGCCTATCTTAAATGAAGAAACCGGGTATGTCACCGGCCTGCCCGAGCTGAAATTATAATTTGCCGACAGGCTGACTCGCCTCGAATAGATATAGTTCAGGGAGAGGATAAGATCTTGCGGCCTGTCATAATTTGCCGGGAACCACTTTCCTGAATTGATCAGCTCGTCATCAAAAGAGCCCTTGCTCCTGAGAAGCACCCTGGACCAGGAATAGCCTACGCTCCAGCGGATCCGTCCTTCCGGCTTCTTTACAATCAATTCGACTCCGTAAGCTTTCCCACGGACATTTATCAGGTCCCTTTCAATATAGTCATTCATGATCAGGTTGGTACCTCCCTTGAAATCAACCATATTGTCCATCTTCTTGTAATATATCTCGGCAGATACTTCGATCTTGTTGTTATTCAGCATCCTGTAATAGCCGGCAGCCACCTGGTCACCCGACTGAGGCCTGATGTGATAGTCACTGAGCTTCCATGTATCGGTAGGGGCAATTGCGGCAGTATTGGTCAGAAGATGCAGGTATTGAATTGTATGATTGTAATTCAGCTTTAAGGAACTGTTATCGTTCAGTCTCAGGTTTACTGACAGACGCAATTCGGGGCCAACATAAGTCTTATAGTTATCAAACCTTCCAAAGTTCAGAGTATCCGTAACTGATGAGGCACTCCGTGAAAATTCAGGATTGTATGTGAAGACTGTTTGCGGACCTAATGCAAAGAAAGAAGAAAGCCTGACCCCGGCATTAACGGAGAGATAATCTGTTACAATGAATTTGTCCTCAAAATAGAGAGCAGATTCATATGCCCTCTGCCTTTCGATCGAATGGGGAATCACAATTGACGAGTCACCTGAAGGCATGTAGTCTCCGGGTATCACATCGTACCTGACAAGGTCAGCTCCGAAATTGAATTCGTTCCTGCCCGGAAACCAGTTGAAATCAGTCTTCAGCCCCGTGCTGTTTAGTCTGTGGGAAAGTGTAAAAGCTTCCCGGGGAACCCTCAGGCTTGAAACATTGTATTTGTAAAAGCTATTGTTTAAAGTAAACGATGAGAAGAAGCGGCTGCTGAAATAATGACGCCATCTGAAAGAGACTATATTGTTCTGATATTTATAGGTTGTGTCCGTATTAAGCCGGAATGCATCAAAGCTGTAATAAGCTGAAAGATCGAGCTTATTATTCTTATTAAGATCGTATGTCAACCTGATATTCAGATCATTAAATAAAATCCGGCTCTTCTTAAGGTCAGGATCTTCCATGAACCTGAGTATCCAGTTTGAATAAGTAGTCCTGCCGGCAATTAGATAGAAAAGAGTGTCAGGCTTTATGGGCCCTTCACAGACAAAATGAGTTGTTACCGGGCTGATCCCGGCATTACCGGCAAATTTCTTCCTGTTGCCATCCCTAGGAGTTATTTCCATGACGGATGACAACCTTCCTCCGTATTTCCCCGGGATACCTCCCTTATAAAGCGTTACATTCCCGATAATGTCGGGATTGACTGCCGTAAAGAATCCGAAGAAATGTGACGGGTTATAGAGCGGTGCGTCATAAAGGAGGATCAGGTTCTGGTCGGCAGATCCGCCCCTTACATTGAATCCTGACGATCCTTCTCCAACCGTATTGATCCCTGGCACCAGGAGAACACTTTTTATGATATCGGATTCTCCCATCGATGTAGGCATGAGCCGGAAAGTTGTGACGTCGATCTTTTCGACTCCTGCTTCAAACCGGTGGAGGGTGATATCCTTTTCAGCCCTTATGACAGCTTCCTTCAGGGGAACCAGGACGCTTTTCATTTCAATATTGAGCTCCCCCGCACCGAACAGGTTCAGATCGATTGTCCTTTCTTTCATCCCTATGAAAGTGAATCTTGCCGTGTAGCTGCCTCGAGGTATGCTCAGCCTGTAGAATCCGTATGAATTTGAAACAGCACCTGCAGAGATCTTCTGAATGTAAACAGTTGCTCCGGCGACGGCTTCTTTTGTCTCCTGGTTTGTGACATATCCTGACAGGATCACGTTTCCGGGATTATTCGCGTCAGCCGGGTTCCCGATATCAATGACAAGGTTTGCTCCGGTGGTTTTGGCTCTCTCCTCCTGGTAATCAATGCCGGGAATATAGGTCCGTTCTTCAGCCGGACTCTCTTTAGTGAGTTTGATAGCGAAATTTTTTGTCAGTACAATATTTCCCTTAGCAGGACCGTACCAGTAAATTGACTTCCCTGCGAACAGTGTGTCAAGGATCTGGGTCAGCATCAGATTCTCGCCGTAGTTTCCGATGGTAAGCTCACGGACCCACTCACTGTCATAGAAAAATCTGACGGGGAACTGCGATTCAGCTTTCCGGACAAATGCGTCGAATGATTGCCCGGCATATTCCCAGTCGACCAGGTATTTCTCCTGCGGGTAAGCGGCAGTGCACACCAGGAGGAAGAGAGTCGTTAATATGAATCTAAGTCTGAACACTTTTTATTTGTCATGCAGGTCTTGCAGGTCTTTCTATCAGACTCTGTTGACCTCCGTGTCTCCTCTGTGGATCTCTGTGCAAGTTCTTCACCCCGCCTGCCTTATACTGTCATAAAACCTTAACACTTTGACATACGTCCCGGGATCCCTGTGGCTTATCCTTATCCTTTCGGTCCTCATATAATGCCTGATCTCCTTCTTTTTGTCGTCCAGCAGACAAAGAAACTTTCTCCTGCCAGATACCAAAACAATTTCAGATCCCTTCTTTACGAAAACCCTGTGCTCCTGATAGAAAAGATCATACTTCCCGTCGACCGCAAGCGGATAAAGCTTCTTCGAATATTTTACATAAAGGGTTGAGGGACCGTCATAGAGTACATTTATATAGCCTCTTAACAATGACGAGGTATCGGTTCCGGCATTAAAGACATTATAGCTCCTGTTTTCAAAGACCAGGCTGAAGCTATCGACCATTTCCTTGTTAAGAATGATTACCGGGCAGGATTCAATCCTCAAAATGAGCTCATCACTTGCTATATCATATTGAAGATCAAGGTTATTGAATTTCTTGCCGTTAAAAATCACCGTACCCTTTAGGAATGTGTTTGTCAGGAAATACTGGTTGCCAACTGCTTTTAAATACTCATTTCTCCAGATCCTTCCGTTGAGCAATTCCTTATTGTTCTGATTATCAGTTGAATGTAATCTAATTGACTTATTTGGATCTGATATTGCTGTTTGAAACAGGATCAGAAGCCAAAATGATGCCAGGCAGTAAAGGAGACTTCTGCTCATTCAGGTCAGGGTAAAAGAGGTTATAATCAAAGATAGTTTAAAGTAGATCATAATAGAATTGAGGTTCTAAAATACTTATATGGAAACTCCTTCACCACCTCCTCCAGCCGTTGGCGGGATAATCCACCTCAGGGAGGAGGAGAAATTGTCAAAATACAAAAATTTCCTCTCCTTTTTAAGGAGAGCCGGCCCCGTATCTGCGGGGGGTGTCACGCCGAAGGCGTGACGGGGTGGTTGTGCGATTATTAATAAGGTTCTATGTGTTATTTAAACTGGATTCGATATACTCAACCAATTCTGTTTCTCCCTACCTTTGCAGATTTAAATACTTTATACGATGGCAAAACTCTTTGAACCGATTACAATACGGGAAATAATGCTCCGGAACAGGATTGTTATCTCACCAATGTGCCAGTATTCGGCAAGTGACGGGTTTCCGAACGACTGGCATCTTGTACACCTTGGAACGAGGGCTGTGGGAGGGACAGGACTTGTCATCACCGAAGCGACATCAGTCTCGCCTGAGGGAAGGATAACGCCGGGTGATCTTGGTATCTGGAGCGATGCCCATACAGAAGTATTCAGAAGGATCGCAAACTTTGTTCACGGGCAGGGAGCTGTGGCAGGCATCCAGCTAGCACATGCAGGCAGAAAGGCGTCATGCGCTGTCCCGTGGGAAGGTGGCAGGCAGCTTAATGAGGCACAGGGAGGATGGCAGACAGTTGCACCGAGCGATTTGCCTTACATTACAGGTGAAAGATCACCTGTAGCTTTTGATAAGGAAGGCATCAGCAAGGTAATCTCAGACTTTGCCGCAGCAGCCGGCCGTGCAAGATCAGCCGGTTTCATGGTTGTTGAAATTCACAGCGCTCACGGATATCTTCTTCATGAATTCCTGTCACCTCTCAGCAACAGGCGTACGGATGAATATGGCGGTCCGTTTGAAAACAGGATCCGTCTACTCCTGGAGGTTGTAAAAGCCGTCAGAAAGAATTGGCCGGAGGGGTATCCGTTGTTCGTCCGGATCTCATCGACCGACTGGGCTGAGGGAGGATGGACTATTGAGGACAGCGTTAGGCTTGCATCTATCCTGAAGGAATCGGATGTTGACCTTATCGATTGCTCATCCGGTGGTAATGTCTATAATGCGATTGTACCGGCTGCCCCGATGTACCAGGTTCCGTTTTCTGAGGCGATAAGGAAGACAGGAATACTTACCGGAGCGGTCGGATTTATAACAACTGCATTACAGGCGGAGTCAATTCTCAGGGAAGGGAAGGCAGACCTTGTGATCATTGCCAGGGAGATGCTCAGGAATCCTTACTTCACACTGAACGCTGCCAGGGAATTAGGTGTTGACATACCATGGCCGGTACAGTATCTCAGGGCTAAAAAAGTTTGAAGTTTCAAACATTATATATGGATGGATGTTTTTAGTACAAGCCGCCAAACTAGTTCTCCTGTTTAAATTAATTTTCTGGTTATAAATTATATATAGGAAGGAGCATGAGCCTGAAATACTTTTTGTCGCTTCTTATTTTATACCTCCTTACCATTGACAGCAGCTCCCGATCCTTCCGGAACGGTCATTCGTTCACCTGGCAGACTTTTGCTCTGCAGGACACTCTTCCTGATAACCAGTCTCTCTATAACGGCAGGGTCTGGCGAAATATTTATCCTGATGTAAGGGGTGATCAATTTCTCTTTATAAAAACTTTTTTGCCCGGATCGGTTACTATGAGGGGTAAGACATTTAATAATATCAAACTCAGGTACGATATATTGGATGATGAATTACTTACTCTGGGGAACAGGGGTGGGGTGCTCCAGCTGAACAAGGAAATGGTCGACAGCTTCGATATTCTCTTTAAGGATGGCCTGTATAAGTTTGTAAAGCTTTCCGGGGACAGCCTGACTGAGCCGGCAGGATATTGCAATCTCTTATACAACGGTGATCACGCTCTTTATGTAAAATACAGGAAAAAGATAGGCAAGCTGGCCGAGGAAGGGAAATATGATAGTTTCTACCAGGTAACCAGGATTTTTGTTTTTGAAAAAGGTACATTCCATCCTGTAAGCAGTAAAAAGGATCTGTTGGAGCTTTCAGGCAATATGAAGGATGAAACCAGGGCCTTTATCAGAAAAAACAATCTGGTGATTTCGAGGGAGTCCCCTGCAAGCTTTATACCTGTACTCAGGTATCTCGATACCATGAAATAAATGACCTGCCTTAATGAATAAAAAGATCCTCATAATTCCTTTAATCCTGATCATAACCTGCCAATTGATGGCCCAGGAATCCATGTGGGCACCCTCAGTCTTCAGAAGTCAGCCATTCAGGGAATTCGTTTCAACGGTGCAGCCACTTCTTAAAGTAAAGTTCTTTTATAAGAGTGATTGGGTGAAAGATCTCAAGATGGGAGATTATCCGGATACTTTCAGCCTGAAGGATGTACTCGATAACCTGTTCCTGGGTACTTCAATCTATTATTACATCGACAGGCACGGGAATGTTGTGCTCACAAAGGACTACCAGGTCAGGTTCTCAACCTTGCCTGGTGACACTGCTTCCAGCTTCCTTCAGCCATCTGATTTAACAGGGAGGGAGGAGATCAGTCAGGGAAAAGGGAATATTTTTCTTGAAATTGGGAATCCTGCCGACAGGGACAAGGCTGGGAAAGCAACCATTTCGGGATATATCAAGGATCATGACACAGGGGAACCTCTGGCGGGGGTGACAATCCTTGACCAGAAGCTATCGGTAGGTGCCATCTCAAATGAATTCGGCTTTTACACCCTGAAGCTTTCACGTGGGATTCATACGCTTCAGTTTTCATTCCTGGGAATGAAAGAAAAGAATATTAACCTGAACCTGTACGGCGACGGGGAACTTAATATTGAAATGAACAGCAGGCTTATTCCCCTGAAAGAAACGGTGATCTCAGCGCAGAAGAAAATGGTCCTTCAGCGTTTTGAGACCGGAGTTGAAAAAATAAGTCTTACATCATTAAGGTTATCACCTGCTACCCTGGGTGAATCCAATATCGTCAGCAGCCTTCTCCTTGTTCCCGGTGTAAAATCAGTAGGTGAAGGCTCAGCCGGTTTTAATGTCAGGGGCGGTTCGGCTGATCAGAACCTTATACTTTTGTACGGGGCTCCGGTATATAACTCCTCACATTTTTTTGGATTCTTTTCTGCTGTCAATCCCGATATAATTAAAGATCTGACCCTGTATAAGGGTGGAATTCCGAGCCGGTTTGGCGGAAGGATCTCATCAGTGCTTGAAATCGGAACTGCTGAAGGCAACAAAAAGGAATTCGAAGGTAATGCCGGCATTAGTCCTGTCACAACACACCTTACAATCGAGGGTCCGCTGAAAAAGGATACACTGAGCTACATCCTCTCCTTCCGGAACACCTATTCAAACTGGATCCTCAGGTTAATACCATTTGCTGGTCTGAACAGGAGCCGTGCATCATTTTTTGACATCAACGGTAAGATAACTTACGATTTGAATAAATCCGATAAAATTGAGGCTGCCTCCTATTTCAGTCATGATGCATTCCGGCTTGGAGCTGATTCCCTTTACAGATATGAAAACCACATCATTGCCCTGAAATGGCGCCATCTTTTCAGCAGCAGGTTCATTTCAGCATTTTCACTTTATAATAGTTTTTCAGGATACAATATAACAAGTGATATGCCCAGGACTGAGTCATTTGTGCTGTTACATAAACTTAACAATACCGGGATAAAGGCAGACTTCAACTGGTTCAGGGACCGCAGCGAAATCAATTTTGGTCTCGACCTGAATGGTTACGGCGTACTTCCCGGTGCTCAAAAGCCCGCAAACGATTCGTCGCTTATCTCCCGCGTCACGATTGAAAAAGAGAAGGCGCTTGAAGCCTCGCTGTATATTGACGATAAATTTACCCTTACTGACTTCCTGTCGGTCAGTGCCGGAATAAGAATCTCATCGTACTATTCACTTGGCCCGTCTTCGGTCTTTGTTTACCGGGAAGGCTTTTCAAAAAGCTCGTCTTCTATCGTTGATACTCTTAATTTCAAGCCTTTTGAGGTATCGAAGGTATATGCCGGCCCCGAAATTAGAATGTCATTGAACTTCAGGACGTCAGACCATAATTCGCTTAAAATAAATTACAACAGGACGCGGCAATACCTTCACCTTCTTTCAAATACAACCTCAATCTCGCCAACCGATACCTGGAAATTAAGCGATTATAATATCAGACCCCAGATCGGGGATCAGGTCGCCCTGGGATTCTACCAGATGCTGGCAAATAACAGGGTCGAAGCTTCAGTGGAAGTTTATTACAAAAAGCTGGAGGATATGGCCGATTTTAAAGGAGGCGCAAACCTGGTAATGAATGAAAGAATACAGGAAGAAATAGTAAATGTGAAAGGGAGGGCGTACGGGCTGGAGCTGTTATTGAAAAAATCCGAGGGAAAGGTTCAGTTCGATATCGGTTACACATATGCCCGGACTTTTATCAAAAGTCCTTCCGTACCAAGGGAAGAGATAATAAACGAAGGGAGATGGTTCCCTGCAAATTTCGACAAGCCCCATGATCTTTTTGTTACCGTCAACTGCATTCTGACGCGCCGGTTCAGTATTGCCGCTAACTATACCTGGAGCACGGGACGCCCGGTGACCTTCCCTGTTGCAACTTATATAATGTACAATGATGTGCTTGTGCATTATTCCGACAGGAATAAATACAGGATACCTGACTATTCCCGTCTTGACCTGTCAATAAAGTTAGGCGGAAGCCTCAGGGTACGGCAGATCGCTCATCCGAGCTGGACATTCTCGGTTTACAATCTGCTTGGCAGGAATAATGTCTATTCAATATTCTTTAAAAAGGAGGGAGATTTTTACAAGGGTTATAAAATATCGGTTTTTGCCCAGGCAATTCCGTCGGTGACTTTCAGTTTTGATTTTTAATCCTGCCGGCACCTGATAATCAATTACAGACACAAATGAAAAATGCCCGTACATATAAAGATCCTCCGGTCCGCTCAGATATCACCTGCAGAAGTGGTAAAATTCTGATGCTTTCCCTGATGCTTATCACTGGCAGCTGTGTTACAGAGTTTCTGCCTGTGATTAATGAAGAGAAGGAACTGCTTGTTGTTGAGGGTCTGGTAACTGATCAGCCCGGTGCCGACACGATAAAGTTGTCAAAATCACTCCCCTTCGGGAAGAAGAGCGAAGCGAAGCCGTTTGGCCGATGCATTGTTAAGATTTCGGATGATCTTGGAGCTGTTTATGATCTTGTTGAAAAAGCATCAGGAACATATGTTACTGATTCCGCAACCTTTAAAGGGGAAACAGGAAGAACTTACACTTTGCATATTACTGCCGTCAACGGATCAAGGTATGAATCAATACCGATGGAAATGAAGCCTGTGCCTCCGATCGACAGCTTGTATTATGAAAAAACAGTCATCAGGGAGCCTCTTGATTTTAATCCCGGTATCAACGGATGCCTGATTTACCTCGATACCCACGATCCCTCCGATAACTGCAAATATTACAGGTGGGACTTTACCGAGACATGGGTGCTCAGGCTGTTATTCCCGGTGGAGAATATGACATGCTGGATCACGGAAAGATCAAAAGCAATAAACATCAAGAGCACTGCTGCTTTTAATGAAGCCACTATTAACAGGTACCCGATTAATTATATTACCAATGTAACCGACAGGCTGAAAAGGAAATACAGCATTCTGGTAAATCAGTATTCACTCACCGAAGATGAGTTTATCTACTGGCAGAATGTCCAGAATCTTACCAATGAGGCAGGGGGCCTTTACGATATCATTCCTTCTTCGGTTCCAAGCAATCTCCTTAGCATTGATAACCCGGCTGAAAAGGTCCTGGGATTTTTCAGTGTCTCGGCCAGGTCCTCAAAAAGGATCTTTATAAAAGGTGAATTTGCCGGGATCATCGACCGATACAGCAATTGCATCACGGATACCATCGGCTACTATCCACCGGAAGGACTGGGAGTGTCAGTATGGGTACTTGAAGATCATCCTTATAGCAGATCCCCTTACTGGGTCCTTACCGACGACAGGGGATGTGCCGATTGCACAGTAAGGGGATCCAATAAAAGACCCGGCTTCTGGGTAGATGATTGATAGGACTGCCTGAGAAAAAAAGTATATGAGGAAAAAAACAGCATATATATTACCCTTTCTTCTGTTGCTGATCGGTCAAAGCGCTGAATCCCAGATACAGAACAATATTCCGGACTACATAAGACAGAGATTTCACATGTATATGGAGACCGTGCCGTGGGAGGAAATTTATGTCCACTCCGACAGGAATGAATACATATCCGGAGAAGATCTCTGGTTTGACGTATATTTGATTGACAGGCAGAGCCTTAAGCCTTCAGCTAACAGCAGGATTGCCTATATTGAGCTTTTAAATGCGCAATCCAGGCCAGTTCTACAGAAGCGGATACTTCTTGTTAAGGGATTTGGTCCTGGACAGATCCGCCTGCCTGATACGCTGAGCACGGGAACTTATACAATTAGAGCTTATACAAACTGGATGAAGAATTTTCTTCCCTGGAACTGCTTCCGGAAGGAAATTAAAATCTTCAATTCATTAAATACCGGGAATTCTACCCTAAAGCCACCAGCACTGGAAGCAGCAACACGAAGCATTGACACTCAACCGCGATCCGGGCCCATAAATACTGATATAACACTGGTACTAAATAACTCAGACAGCAATACTCTGATCCTTTCAGTTTCCGCAGGTGAAAATTACCTTACAGCGAACGGCAATCACTTCACACTGGTTGTTCAGACCCGTGGGAATATTGACCTCATAGATTCCGAAGTATTGGCTGAAGGGAAAGCAAGAATCACAATTCCCAGGATATCTCTGATATCCGGTATAAATCAGATAACTATCCTGGATTCGAGATTAAAGCCGGTTTGTGAAAGATATGTGTTCAATCCTCCCGGGTACAGACCGGCATTTAACCTCCTGTCACCAGCTGCAGCAAATAGAAGAGAAAAAATTTCGCTGGAATTTGATCTCCGTGATATACCTGCCCTAGCAGTAAATCCTGCAAATCTAAGTGTCTCGGTCGCTGCTGCCAGCAATACTAATGCAGCCGGACTTGATGATTATTTACTATTCGGCACTGAATTCGGTTTTATCCCGCCGGATGTATTAAATTCAGGAGGGCAGAGGGGATTTGATGTTAAGATAATCGACTCAATAATGTCGGACAAAAAAAGCAGATGGATCGACTGGGACGAGATCCTGTCCGGAAACCTGCCTCATTTTAAATACCAGGCCGAAAAA
>JAUZNW010000048.1 GCA_030706785.1 Bacteroidota bacterium
ATAAAAAAGATTGCTGATTATGCACATAATAAAGGCATGATCCTGCACATGGATGGCGCCAGGATTGCCAATGCCTGCGTATCTCTTGACGTTTCCTTCAGAGCACTGACCACAGATTCCGGTGTTGATATCCTTTCGTTCGGTGGTACCAAGAACGGCATGATGTATGGCGAAGCAGTCTGTTTTTTGAAGAAGGGTCTTTCAACTGATTTCAAGTATATAAGGAAGCAAGGCATGCAGCTGGCTTCCAAGATGAGGTTTATTTCTGCCCAGTATCTGGCTTATTTCAGGGATGACCTCTGGAAGAAGAATGCCATGCATGCAAACCAAATGGCGGGATTACTGGCTGAAAAACTAAGGAGCATAGAAGGTATCCGCATTACCCAGAAGGTCCAGTCTAACGGTGTCTTTGTCATTATTCCCAAACAGGTGGCTGAGAAGGTCAGCAGGACCTACTTCTTCTATCCGTGGAACGAGATGATATCGGAGTACAGACTTATGACAAGCTGGGATACAGCAGAGGAGGATATTGATGGATTTGTGGAACTGCTGACAAAGGAACTTCATTCACCCCCAACCCTCTGAAGGGGATTCAAATGCGTTAGTTAAATACTCCCTTCAGGGGGAAGGGGCCATAATAAAAGAGGCCGTCTCAAAACAATTAATGAGACGGCTTTTTTATTTGATTTTGTTTTTTATGGATGAGATTTTAATGAGTTTATAGATTTAAGTAACAAAAAACCAAAAAAAAGAGATTTATCCCTAGTTTTTGTTAGCCAATTTGCCAAGATTATGTGCCAGGGATAGTAATCCAGCTTCTATTTCTACCTTTTCAAGACCTCTGAGCAAAAATCTCCTGTAGTTTCTGTTTCCTTTAATCATTCCAAAAACTGCTTCCACATCAGCTGGCCGCTGACGTCGGTATTTTATTCCCCGTTCACTGCATAGCTGTTTCTTTATGATTGATTTGTAATAATTTAATCTTGGATTTATCTCTATCCTCCTATTCCCTCTGCTTTTATTGCAAGATTCTCTTACAGGGCATCTGCCACAGTTCTGCGCCTGATAGATCCGGTTTAGCAGTCGGAACCCATTGTCAGTTATTCTGACTTTTTCTTGAACAAAATTTATTTTTTTGCCCATCGGACAAGTATAGCTGTCACTATCCTGGTCATATGGCAGGTTATCGGTTCTGTAAGGATCTGCTTTCCACTTGTTACTCTGCTCTTTATGGAAGTACTGGTATTTTACAAAAGTTTCAACATTGTTTTTTTCCAGGTATTCATAATTCTCTACTGAACCATATCCTGCGTCGGCTATCAGGATGCCAGGTAACTGTCCAAGATTCTCTTTTAACGATTCCATGTGAGATTGCAAAGTGTTGGTATCATTGGCAGTCTGATGGATAGTGTATCCTAAAATATACTGATTCTCGGTGCTTATCTGCCAGTTATATCCCGGCTTTAACTGTCCATTTAACATGTGATCCTCTTTCATCCTCATAAAGGTGGCATCAGGATCTGTCTTCGAGTAACTGTTACGATTACCCAACTGCTTTTCCTGCACATCATACTTTGTAAGGTTATCAGGCCAGTTTTTTCGTGCGTAGTTAAGTTTCTGCCTTATCTTCTTATCTGCCGGTTTGTCTCTCAGGGCTTTATCTATCTTATCGATTGTTCTGTGGATTGATTCCTGATCAACTTTCTCGAAGTGATCCGGTTCATTATTCTCCAGTTCTTCTCTTGCTACTGATTCTGCATACTCCTATAGCTCATCAAGCTGTCTTTTTATCCTCTCCTTGCTCTTTGTTATGCTGCGTCCCCAGACAAAGGTATAACGGTTGGCATTTGCTTCGATTTTTGTACCGTCCAGGTAAGCCTCTTTGAGTGTAATTACTCCGCTATTAACCAGAAGTAAAACTACCTGGCTGAAAACCTCTTTTAATACTCCTTTTAGCCTCTCACTTCTGAAGCGATTGATAGTGTTGTGATCAGGACGACTCATCGCGCTTAACCACATAAAATGTATGTTCTGAGCTGTTGCCTGCTCTATCTTACGGCTGGAGTACTGGTTGGTAAGATATCCATAAACCAATATCTTCAGCATAAGTCTGGGGTGATAGCTCGATGAGCCTCCTCCTTTATACTTTCTTAAAAGTGCTTCAATATCAAGACTATCTATGACTTGATCTACAACTCTTACAGGATGGTTCGTATCGATCATTTCTTCCAGTGATGGTGGAAGAAGTAAAATTTGGTTGGGACTATAGTCTTTAAAGACTACCTTTGTTCTATCTTTTGTTTGCATACCTCAAGTTACAAAACCTGAGGTTTTTGAAGGGGGAGGCATCCCCCTTCTTTTCACTAGTTATCAACAGATTATATCTCTTACATGCGCGTTAGCAAACCGGAAAAGGCGCGAACCGCGGCCTGTTTTTTGGAGGGGGAAGTGGCTAGACGCAAATGGCGAAAAACAGGCACGGTTGTCTTTTCCGACCTCTTTTTCTTGGGTTACTTTCTTTTGGAGGAGCAAAAGAAAGTAACGTAATCCTAAAAAAAGAAAGGGTGCCCTTTTGAGACACCCTCTTTGTTAAATGGGAAATTATCTATTTAAGAGTAAAGTTTATTGGTACCATGTACCATACCGGAACAGGTTTCCCACCCTGTTTTCCCGGTTTAAACGGAGGAAGTGTTTCAACAACTCTTATGGCTTCCTTATCGAGCTCGGGATCAACACTTTTAAGAATGCTAACCCTGTCGATGGTGCCTTTCGGAGTTACACAGAATCTTACAATGACCTTTCCCTGGATATTGTTTTCCTTTGCAACTTCCGGGTACTGGGTATGTTCCTGAATCCATTTCAGCAATTCAGTTTCACCACCCGGGAACATGGGCATTTCCTCAACAACAACGAATGGTTCTGCTTCTGCTTCTTCCTGTTGTACCTCTTCCTTGGGTGCAACGACTTCCTGGAGTGAAACATCTTCATTCTTAACTTCTACCTGTGCCTGGTCAGCAGTCATGAGCTGAACGTTTTCTTCAGGTTTGACTGAGTCGACAACTACAGGAGGTACATATTTTGCCTGTTGCACAGCTTCCTGTGGCGGAGGCGGAGGTGGTGGAGGAGGAGTAACCTGCTCATTAGGCTGATCCAGGTTCTCCAGTTTAATCTCAACCTGCCTTTCTGCCTTCCTGGCCCTGCTTTCCATTGCTTTTGCATTAATGTAGGGTGCAATAACAGCTGTACCGATAATTACTATCCCGATTATAAGCGAAATCAGAACATTCCGGCTGTACCTCTTACGTAATCTATAGGCTCCGTACTCCTTATTCCTGTTTTCGAATACTATGTCATCAAAAGCAGGAGCTGTGATCTTTTCTTTTGCCATTTTCTTAAGGTTTACGGTTTATTTGGATGATCCAGGTGCAGGAGTCGATGTTATGCCTGCTGCCGTCTCAACCATTTTTTCTTCATACCACGCGATTGGCATAAAAGTGTAACGTGCGATTCCGCAGATATTCATTTCATCAAGAATATCTACAAAATTGCCATAATTAGCCTTCTTATAAGCTTTAATAAGTACGATCGGTCCCGTGTCATCATCACTTTTAAGTTTGCCAACAACCACTTTGGCTGAGTCCTGTGAAATCGGGATTTTACCAGAAAGAACCTGGCTGTTAAAATCGTTGATTTTTCTGAAAAGCGCTTTGTTTCTCTCAAGGAGGATCTTGCGGATTCCTTCAGGACTGAAGTCTGTCGGCGTGAGTGGAGGCAGAACCGGCGGTTTGGCAGCCAGGGCCTCAGGATCAACCGATCCCGGATATACATAGATTTTATTATCCGGACCAAGCAAAATGTTAAGTGTACGGCTCTTTGAAATTCTTGGAGCGTCCTGTTTGGATGGATCCGTAACTTTCTCAGGGAGAATGATCTCCATGATCTTAGCCCTGCTGAAAGCAGTTGTAAGCATAAAGAAAGTGATCAGCAGACACATGAGGTCCACCATCGGTGTCATATCAATATGAGGCGGAATTTTCTTACCTTTTCCCTTCCTCCCTTTACCTTTTTCCTCTTGAATTATTTCTGCCATATCATTGCTGTATTTCTTCTAGGTTGATTTTAACTGCTTCAAGGCTGGTAATCAGATTAAACCTGTTGACATTCTTATCCTGAAGTGTATTCAGCACTTTCTCCACCACATCAAAACCTGTTTTGGTATCACCCTTGATACACGCCTGATAATTCGGATTTACCTGACGGGCATAAAGTATCCACATTGCAAGCTGATTATCGGCTGAATCAACCGGGATTCCCTGCTGGAGTTGCTTTCTGATGTTATTATCCTTGGTATCAAGGAATTCTTTCATCTGGCTCATCGGAACTCCTATTGATGATGGAAATTTTTCGAAATCCTTTCTTTCCTTGTCAGTGAATTCGATACCATAGCGTTTTCCCATCTCGTCCAGGATTTTGGGCCTGAATTTTGACAGAGTATCGCCTCCGTTATCGAAGTTCATGAAAACTTTGCCGTCCGTGGAAATAAGGAAGGTCATCATATTAAAATCAGGAGTAGGTTTCTCTGATATTGAAAAAGGAGTATCAACATTGGCGGGCTCCGGTTGCCTCATCGTTGTGGTAAGCATAAGGAATGTAAGCACCACGCAGAATGTGTCAACCATCGGCGTCATGTCGATTCGTGGCGACTTATGTGGTAATTTAATCTTTGGCATCTGATTCTCTTTTATTTAATGATAAAACCAAAAGATAAATTCATTATTACTGCTCCTTCAATGATGCAGCAAAATTCTGTGTCAGGCTGAAACCAGCTTCATCAATCTTGTAAGTGTATGAGTCAATGTTTGATGTGAAAAAGTTAAATGCAATAATTGATAAGGTTGATCCTGTGATACCGAATGCTGTGTTCACAAGGGCCTCAGAAATACCTTGCGAGAGCTGAAGAGCATCAGGAGTTCCTGACTGGGCAAGAGCGGCGAATGCACGGATCATACCAAGCACTGTACCGATCAGACCTATCAACACTGAAATTGATGCAAGGGTTGAAAAGATAACCATGTTCTTCGATAGCATCGGCAGTTCAAGAGCTGTTGCTTCCTCGAAGGATTTCTGAATTGAAAGGATCTTCTGGTCCTTTTCCAGTTCTTTATCCTTCTGCAGGTCGCGATAACGCAAAAGCCCTGCCTTCATAACATTTGCAAGAGAACCTTTCTGCTTGTCGCAAACAACCATTGCTTCTTCAATCTTGTCCTCTGAAAGAAGAGTCTGAAGATTATGGACAAAGGCGTTCAGCCTGCCTTTTCCTTTGGCTCTTGAAAGAGTGATTAATCTTTCAAAAATAAAAACAATGAGAGTAAGCACGCAGGTCATAAGTATCGGAACAATAGGACCACCCTTGTAAATAATACCCAGGTAGTTACCCTCCAATGCGCGGCCAGCCGGGTTACCCCCCTCGAAGTTAACAGGATTCCCCATGACTGTTTTGAACAAAGCATAGGAGATCACGAATCCTATTAAAATAACACTTACTGCAAAAACATTCTGCAGTGCATCTTTGAACGAACTTCCTTTTTTACTCATTTTATCGATTTGTTTAGGTTAATATTTTATGATTTGCAAATATATATTATCAATTGTTTTTTTCCAATATAACAAAAAAATATTGTTTTACATTTAAATCGGTTTAGAATTTATCCGTAAAGTATGACACTTAACCAAATCTTTAACCCTATGTGATAAACCTAGTTTTTTCTAACAATTTTGTACTGCCAGACATCAGCATTCAGCCTTCAGCTGTCAGCCATCAGCTGTATGCTTTCAGCACTTAACCTTCCCCAATATTTACCAGGCGCGGGCTATAAGGCTGCGAGCCATGGGCTACCAGCCACGAGCTTTAGCTTACTGCTCGAGCTTTACATTATACACCCTCGACTTGGTAATTGCAATCTCCTGAGTCTTGTAGCCTTTTGCGCTTATAACAAGGATCTCCGATTCCTGCGGGATTTCAAACTTGTATTCTCCCTTTGCATTTGTAAGGTTCTCGGCAGCAGTGTCTTTTACCCTTACTGATGCATATGGAATGGGTTGTCCGGCCGTATTGGTCACAACTCCCTTGATTTCATTGGGATTGATTCCTTTCTTGAGGTTAGCCATATAATCCTGTACCCATTTCAGGTTGGTCTTTGCTGATGCATTGTTCGGATCCAGTTCAAGGATCTTTGTAAAATCCTCTGCTGATTTTGCGAGAAATCCAAGCTTCCCTTCCAGGGTTTTCTCCTGCGCAACAGCATTTGTTTCAAGGCTGCCTAATCCGTTGTAACCATTTATTTTGTTTTCCTTGTTTGCCGGATTAAGATTGATCAGTCTGTTATAATAATCCTTTGACCTGGTATAACTGCCACTTTCCATACTGTAATAACCCAGATATTTGAGTGCTTCAACAATTTCAGCTTCATTTTTCAGAGAGTCCTTTTCAGCCACGCTTAAAAGCTTTTCAAATTTTGGCTTTGCCAAACCCTGCTTTGTATCAGGATCCATCTTGGAATAAGTACGGGCAATCCAAAGGTAAGCAGGAATATAATCAGGTGATTTTTTCAGAACTATGTTGAAAACAGAATCGGCTGATTTGTATCTTTCCCCATTATTATATGCTTTGCCGATTTGCATATAATCTGCCACATTGTTTTCCTTGGTCGGATCAATGAGTTTAGTCCAGGTTTTTGCAGCATCAACATACCTTCTGTAAGCATAATAGTTGCTTGCGATTTCAATCAGAAGCGCCCTGTCCTGGGGTGTCAGTGCA
Source organism: Bacteroidota bacterium (assembly GCA_030706785.1). GTDB lineage: Bacteria > Bacteroidota > Bacteroidia > Bacteroidales > VadinHA17 > LD21. The sequence continues at coordinate 6,818 of JAUZNW010000048.1, forward strand.
GCATTTTTATCTGTACGTTTGAAATTGAAAGCTTTGTTATATTCTTCAAATCCCCTGCTGATCTCCTTGCTCGATTTTGCAGTACTGTTGTCAAGTTCTGCTACTTTACTGCTGAGTTCATCAACAGTGGGTTTAATTTTTGCCTTGTCGGCGGCAGGTGCTGCTGCAAGTCTCGATTTTTCCTTATCAAGCCGAGTCTTCAGGTTGTTGAGCTCATCTATCATCTTCGGATAGTTCTGATTCTTTTTCAGGATTATCCTAGCCATGTAATAATGGTCTTTCTGAAGTATGTATTCAGGAGCAACAGTTTTGAAAAGTGTTTCCATGTAGGAAAGAGCCTTTTCATAATCAGGATTTGCCTTTTCATAATATGAATATCCTGCAAGCCTGTTCATATAACCTCTTGATTTATCGACAGCAAGAACTTCCTCTACATTCTTGATGACCTCATCATAATCACCTGCGTAGAAGAGCGAGTTCACATAACGTGTTTTTGCCGGGATATTGCCAGCTGTCAGATCAAGGTATTTTTTGAAGTTTGTCTTTGACTGCTCCAGACGGCCGACACGCCAGTAAAGCTGTCCAAGCTCGCGATATGCAGGAGCATAATTGGCATCAAGCTTAATTGCCTCTCCAAAGTTATCAATCGCCTGAGTAAAGGAGCGTGCTTTGGAATAAACATAACCTATCTTCATGTATACTGTAGGTGATTTCGGATCGGCGAACTGAGCGAGGTTATAATTCTTAATTGCATTTGATCCGTCATTTACCATCATGTAAATGTCGCCTGCAATAAGGTAAATATCAGCATTTTTTGAATCTATTGTCACAGCCTGCCTTACAAGGGGCAATGCTTTTGATGTATCGACCATTCCCTCTTTCACGTAAGATTCTGCAATCTTTGCCAGGGCAAACGCATAATCCTTGGCAGGAGGACTTATCTTCTTGATATTTTTGTAAGGCAGAAGGAAACTCTTTGCCTTTGCACGCATTTCATCTGCCTTTGCCTCATCTCCGAGGTAAGATGCCACCTTTGCAAGACCTACATAGCTGAGCGGATCGCTCGGATTTGCACTGACACCTTTGTCATATGCATCCTTGGCATCTTTCATGGTGACCACGAGGGAGTTGGATATTGTATCTGAAAAATATTCAAGCAGATAATTTTCGCCCAGATAAAAGTAATTTTTACTGTTACCAGGTTCCTTTTTAATAAGCGCCTGATACATTTCCTTTGCTTTATCGTAAGATTCGCTTCTTGTCAGCTGAATGGCTGTGGCAAGATCCTGGGCTTTCAGATTATTTATCGTGAGAAATGCGAACAAACCTGCCAGCATGACAGCTGGTTTTGTCATCAAACGTTTCATAGCTTTGTAATTTGAACTCATTTATTCCTGTTTTTTATTTCTTCCTGATTCTCTTTGAAAATTTCTATTCTGATTCTTTTGGTACTAAACTTATATTTTATTCCTAAACCTCTTTTTAATCTTTTACCCTTCCGCCTTTCGCCTTTTTCAGTGTTTTATCTGCACAAGCCTTATCGGCATTGTAGCCGGCACGAGCCCTGACTTAAGTACTATCCTCTGACCCTGTTCGCCTGTAGCCCACTGTATAAAGCCTGAGCCAAGTCCTACGAAGGTTTCCCTCGATATCAGGTAAACCTCCCTTACGAACGGATATGACTTTTCATAAATCCAGCCCTGATCTGGACGGTAAAATGAACCGTCATTTATGAATTCCTGGGAAACGGCAATTATATTCACTTTCTTTGAAAAACCGTTGCTGAGCGGATCATCCTTGTCGCTTATCCAGTTAACACTTATGATTCCAAGTGCATCAGGATTCCTTGAAACATAATCAATTACCTGGGCATTCGTTTTCACTGCAAAAAAGTTGCTTCCCAGGGTTTCTGTAATATTAAACCTCTCCTTGAAATATCTGATATTGCCCGATCTGGTATTGTCGAAAATCACGTTAATGCCGCCTAGCTTCGATTTGGGATTAATTTCATTCCAATTCTTAATCTTCCCGGTGAAAATATCCCTGACACTATCATATTTCAGCAGTGTATCGGTGTTTTCTTTATTTGTAATGAGAGCAATGGCGTCAAAGGCGAAAGGGATAGTACGGGCAATAACAAGCGTATCACGAAGATATTTGATCTGATTGTCCGAAAGTTTCCTGCTGGTCACCATGACTTTAACGGAATCATTCATAAAGTCATTGACGACATCGTATTCAGGTTTGTACTGCGGAGTCACTTGTGCGTTTTGATAAAGTGATGAGAAAGTGTAAACTTCGGTGTCAATAAGAGGCTGAAAAGATTCATCTGCAGCAATTTTTATGTTTCCGCTTGTTGCAGTCTCCCTGATCGCTGGTTTTTTCCCTCCGGTGCAGGATGCCAATCCAATTAACAGGCCAAGAAGTAGATATGTAATTCCCGGGATGAGTTTATTACGCGTAACGCTTCTCAATACACTAAATGATTTAGTAAAAAAATACTGGAAAGCAATAATAATAAAATTTTGGCAAACTACTGCAACTCTCATACTCTTTATATTTTATATCTTCAACATATTTTATGTCTGATCCTAAATCTTACATTAATAGATGCAAACTGTATGCCAACCGCAGATCCGGCTAATTAAAGAATCCCTACTCATCATCCTCCTTACTTCTGAAAAACAGCTCCACAATACTTACATAAGCCCTGTAGGCCCTGTAAAGACCATACATGATAAAAACTCCGCCCATCAGACCGAGAACAGCCTTATTCATGTAGGTATTTTTAAAGAAAAATGCCAGAAAAATTCCGACGCCGATATAAAAGAACACCATAAAAATGTTGAAAATCGCAGTTATCTGCTTCATGATCCTGTTGTTGTCCATGCCGAATTATTTAGTTAACAAATAAACAAATAATACCTTTACAATCAAAATAAAGTTATTCAGGTCCACCACTTTTTGCTGACAATTTAATTATCTTAAAATCACTTGAATAGGAGAGAGCTGTCGCCGTAGCTTAAGAACCTGAAATCATTTCTCAGAGCATAATCATAAATTTCCCGCCAGCTGTCACCAGCCCATGCAGAAACAAGAAGCAGCAGCGTACTCTTCGGCTGGTGGAAATTTGTAATCATCGCGTCCGTGACCTTAAACTCATAACCAGGCACTATAATGATCTGTGTAAGTGCTTCAGCGGTAAATAGTTCATTCCTCTTCATTAAATCCGAAAGAGCAGTCAGTGATTCGCTGAAGGACACACCAGTGCGATTGCCATATGGTTCCAACTGCCCGACTTTAAAATCTTTTGTACTGATTGAGGGATTATTCAGAACTTTCACACCCAGCCAGTACATGGTCTCAAGGGTTCTCACTGATGTAGTTCCGACAGCGATTATCCTGCCCTTATACTTCAGAAGTGCAGAAATTGTTTCCTGTGAGAAAAAGAAATGCTCGGTATGCATTTCGTGGTCTGATATATTTTTTGATCTCACAGGCTGAAAGGTACCAGCTCCAACATGCAGTGTGATATCGGTTCTTTTAATTCCTTTTTCCCTGAGCTTATCCAGCAATCCATCAGTAAAGTGGAGGCCCGCCGTAGGTGCGGCTACAGATCCGTTGACTTCAGAATAGACAGTCTGGTATCTTAAGGCATCGCCTTTTTCATCCTGCCTTGTTATATATGGTGGAAGCGGGATATGTCCCACTGCTTCAATGACTTCACTGAAACTGGCTGATGGCTTGTCCCATCTGAATTTTATTCTCCAGGCTTCACCTTCAGGTTTTATCTTTTCCGCAGACAGCTTCCATGTTTTATTCCCCTTCCGGAATTCGAGATCCAGGATCCCTACTTTCCATTTCCTGAGGTTCCCGATAATGCATTTCCATTCTACCGGCCCGGTCGAGGCAAATGATTGTTCATAAACAGGCGGATCAAGAGGCTCAAGACAGAATACCTCTATTGCAGCACCTGAGCTTTTGCGTAAAAGCAGACGTGCCCTGATCACCCTTGTATTGTTGAAAACAAGCAATGATCCGTCAGGCAGGTATGATTGCAGGTTCATGAATATATCAGAAGAGATCTTATTCCCTTTATATACAAGCAATTTGGATCTGTCCCGTTCTTTCACCGGATACTGGGCAATCCTGTCTTCAGGAAGATCATAGTCATAGTCAGTGATGTTCAGATCCCTCATCAAGCTTTTTAGATTGTTTCCCCGTGATCAGCAAAATGCTGATGGCGCCAAAGTTAGCAATTTTATTGTTTGCGGTGTTTTTAGTAAATTTGCAGTGCAGCAGGCCGTTCCATCGTGGCGCCAACGGTGCCAAGGAAAGTCCGGACAACACAGAGCACCATGCTTCCTAACAGGAAGATATCCGTGAGGGTATAGAAGTGTAACAGAAAATAACCGCCCCTGAGCTAAGGCGAAGGAGGCAAGGATGAAAAGGCGAGGTAAGAGCTCACCGGTCCCTGTGGTGACACAGAGACCCGTACACCTGATGGGTTGAAAGACCATGTATACCGGCTATAAGGATTGCTCGTCCGATGCCGGGGGGTGGGTCGTATGATCCCGTCAGTGATGGCGGGGCAAGATAAATGATGGAAGCCGGTTCATATTTCTCTTGCAGAAGAAGGACCGGTACAGAATCCGGCTTACAGGCCAGCTGCTTTTTTTATAAACCTTATCAATAACCGTATTAAAACACATAATTAAAACAATAGAGACGCCCAATTCGGGCGTCTCTACGTTTATAATTTTATTCGCTTATACTATTGTTTATTTAGCCTTAAACATGCTATCGTCCATCGGTATATCAACCTCTACTTTCGTGAAAGTTGTTACGATCTCCATTCCGCTTGCAGAAGTCGTGGTTTTCATTGGCAGCATGACTCCGTTTGTTTCAGTATAATCTGAAGGATATGATTCTAAGGTCATTGACATTCCTCCCTGATTTACATCCGCAACTGTCTTCAGGAGCAGGAAGGTTGATTTGTCAATATACATATAGGCATTGTTCGTACCGTCGAGATTGGCCTTGATTTTAAATGCAGGTTTCCCGTTGACACTATCTTCCCCTTCCAGGCTGAGCTGCCCGTTCTTCAGGTAATTTGCCATGTAGTTCTGGAAAAGGTTGTTCCTTGCAACATCCTTGATCTGTTCAGGGGTCATCGGCACAGGAACGCTTGAGCCTGCCATGGGATTGATCATATAACCTTTCTCTCCGTCAAATGCCTGTATAATTTCCTGCCCATTGAAATTTGTTACAGTTTTGATCTTGTTAGGTTTTTTCATCCATATTTCCATGGGGAGATCCATGCCCATCATTGAAGTCTTTGCAGTTATCTTGATGGTCTCGAATCCTGTTATCTTGTCCAGTTTGTTCGCCACAGTGTAATTGTTAATGATTTCTTCAAGTGACTGGGCATTGGCTAAAATGACAGAAAGAAGGCATGCGGTTGTAAGAAAAAGCTTTTTCATAATAAATATTTTTGGATTTAGGGTTAGATAATTTCAGTTTTAAATCTATTGATTGTTTTTCTTAATTCTACAAGTTTTATAAGTAGTTTTTCCAGTTCTGAGAGTTTAAGCATGTTTGCACCATCTGATAATGCAATAGAAGGATCGGGATGAGTTTCGAGGAAAACTCCGTCACAACCCACGCTGATCGCTGCCTTGCCGATCGTTTCTATCATCTCGGGTTTGCCTCCCGAAACACCCTTTTCCTGGTTTGGTTCCTGAAGGGAGTGTGTGATATCCATAATTACCGGCACACCGTTCTTCTGCATTATGGGAATGTTTCTGAAATCTACTACAAGGTCCTGATAACCAAACATATTGCCCCTGTCGGTCAGCATGATCCTGTCATTTCCTGCATCCCTGACCTTATCGACAGCAAATTTCATTGAAGCACCCGAAAGGAACTGTCCCTTTTTTATATTTACCCATTTTCCGGTTTTAGCTGCAGCAACCAGAAGATCCGTCTGCCTGCTTAGAAATGCCGGGATCTGAAGGACATCAACATATTCAGCTGCTATCCCAGCCTCCTCCGGATTATGAATATCGGTTATCACCGGAACCAATAATTCCTTCCTCACCTTTCCAAGGATCTCAAGTGCATTAATATCACCAATCCCAGTAAAGGAATCGGCCTTGGACCTGTTTGCTTTCCTGTAGGATGCTTTGAAAATGTATGGAATCTTATATTTATCGGAAAGCATTATAACCTGCTCAGCAACAGTGAATACGATTTCTTCGCTTTCAACGACACAGGGACCGGCAATAAGGAGGAAGTTATCTGAGGCGCCGTATTTCAGCCCCGGAATATCTATTTTGCTTTTAGTCATTGGGTTGTAAAGATAGCAAAATATTCATCTTTTCTCCTCTCTGTGGCACTCTCCCGTCGTGGCGGGAGAGGTACACAGAGGAAATTCTATCAGATTTCATAATCGTAAATATCTTTCCAAAGGTTGCTGAGCTTTTTCCGGACCTCATCCTCCCTCGGGTTACTACCAGGATCATAAAATTTTGTACCCTTAATCTCATCCGGCAGATAGTTGTCCTTCACAAAATTCCCCTCATAACTATGGGCATATTTATAATCCTTATGGTAACCTAGATCCTTCATCAGCTTTGTGGGCGCATTCCTTATATGCAGTGGGACCGGGAGATCACCCTTTTCCCTGACCATTGCCTGCGCATTTTCAATCGCCATATAGGAAGCATTGCTTTTTGGCGATGTAGCCAGGTAAACAGCAGCTTCTGAAAGTATGATCCTTGATTCAGGCCAGCCTATTACATTGACAGCATCAAAGCACGCCTGGGCCAGCAACAGTGCATTGGGATTAGCCATCCCAATATCCTCAGCAGCAAGAATTACCATGCGTCGTGCTATGAATTTCGGATCTTCTCCTCCTTCAACCATCCTTGCCAGCCAGTAAACTGCGGCATTCGGGTCACTACCTCTCATCGATTTGATGAATGCAGATATTATATCATAGTGCTGCTCCCCATTCTTGTCGTATAACGCAAGGTTCTTCTGAACATGCTTCAGAACCTTTTCATTATCAATAACTATCTTTTCCGAGCCTGTTTCAGTCGATTCAGAGAACACAACAAGTTCAAGTGCATTATAGAGTTTCCTTGCATCACCTCCGGATATACGCAGCAGGGCTTCATCCTCAGCAATCTCGATCTGGTATTTTGCCAGATAGGTATCCTTCTTAAGTGCCTTTCCAAGCAGGGTTGTAAGTTCTTTCTCATCAAGCGGATTCATCACATATACCTGGCAGCGTGAAAGGAGAGGGGAGATCACCTCGAAGGAAGGATTTTCGGTTGTTGCACCAATAAGGGTTATAATGCCCTGCTCAACTGAACTCAGGAGGGAATCCTGTTGTGACTTATTGAAACGGTGTATTTCATCAATAAAAAGGATCGGGTTTGGCTGATTAAAGAACTGCTGTTTCTTCGCCTTCTCAATTGTATCCCTTACATCCTTGACACCCGAATGGACAGCGCTTAAGTGAAAAAACGGCCTTTTCAGAGAGTTTGCAATTATAGATGCCAGCGTTGTTTTTCCTACTCCCGGAGGTCCCCATAAAATAAAGGAAGGAATATTCCCCGATTCAATCACCTTTCTAAGGACTGCATTCTTCCCGACAAGATGTTCCTGTCCGCAGAACTCATCAAGGTTCCTTGGGCGCATTCGGTCTGCCAGTGGTTGATTTGCCAGCATCTTGAAATATTTGTGCAAAAGTAATAAAAACAGCGCAGTAAGTTTAATTTTCATTCAAATCACAATTCATTGAAAAAATCCCGGAAGGAGATAATCTGCACGAAATTTCTGAGTTTATCGTTATCATTGCAGATTAATAAAATATTCATCTGCATGATATGAGCAGGTATTTTATCCTCACCGTTTTGCTGGCAGCCATTCTGACCGGTTGCATCAGCAAGAGCTTCAATCCAAAATCAAAGTTTGCAGAAGGGCGCAATATCGTTGCCGACAGCGGAATGGTTGTTTCGGCGCACCCTGAAAGTTCAAAAATAGGAGTGACAATTTTACTTAAAGGAGGAAATGCAGTTGATGCTGCAGTGGCTACCGAATTCGCACTGGCAGTTTGTTATCCTGTTGCCGGCAACATAGGAGGCGGAGGATTTATGTTGATAAGGCTGGCGGACGGAACAACTGATATGATCGATTACAGGGAAAAGGCGCCTCTTCTTGCATCGAGGGATATGTATCTTGATCCTTCGGGCAATGTTGCCGGGGGATTGAGCACTGATACCCATCTTGCCTCGGGTGTGCCGGGAACAGTAGACGGCATGGTCAACGTGCATTCAAAATACGGCGTCCTTCCATTCAGGGAAGTTATTCAACCGGCGATTGACCTGGCCAGAAAAGGCTTTTCGGTTAGTGCGGGTCAGGCCAGAGACCTCAACAGCAACAGGGAGAATTTTATAAAAAGAAACGCTTCACTGCCCCGGTTTGTAAAGGTTGAACCATGGAAAGCAGGCGACACTCTCAGGCAGCCTGAACTAGCAATGACACTTGAAAGGATAAGGGATAAAGGCAGGGACGGTTTCTATTCCGGACTGACAGCCAGGTTGATAGTAAAGGAAATGAAGCGGGGAAATGGCATAATTTCGGAACAGGATCTTGCTGTTTACACCGCAAAATTCAGGGATCCTTTATCGAGAGACTACAGAGGCTATAAAATCATCTCGGTTTCACCACCATCTGGAGGAGGAGTCATTCTTTTTCAGATACTCGGAATGGTCGAACCATTTAACCTGGGACGGATGGGATTTCATACCTGGCAGTCTGTGCATCTTATGACCGAGGCAGAAAGGAGAGCCTTCGCCGACCGTTCGCAGTATCTGGGTGATCCTGATTTTATAGAAGTTCCTGTAAATGAAATTATTGACCGTGGCTACCTTAATAAAAGGATGAGTAATTACAATAATGAAGCTGCATCTCCTTCCGAACTTATAAAGCCCGGATCGCTTGTTGATAATATGAGCGAAGAAACAACCCACTATTCAGTTGTTGACCGTATGGGTAATGCTGTAGCTTCGACCACCACACTCAATGGCGGTTATGGGAACAGTATAGTGGTTGACAGTGCCGGATTCCTTATGAACAATCAGATGGATGATTTTTCACTGAAACCGGGTACTCCCAATATGTATGGATTGACCGGAGGAGAAGCAAATTCTATACAGCCAGGCAAGAGGATGCTCAGCTCAATGACACCGGTCATCATCGAAAAGGACAACAGATTGTTCATGGTTGCCGGATCTCCCGGAGGCTCCACCATCCCGACCTCTGTATTCCAGGTAATCACGAATGTCATTGATTTTGGCATGGATATCGGTCAGGCTGTGGATACAGGCAGGTTTCACCATCAATGGCAGCCTGATGTCATCAATTATGAAACCAATTCGCTCGACAGCGCAACTGTAAGTAAGCTTAAAAGTATGGGGCACAGGCTTGTAGAGCGGTCAGCGATCGGCAGGGTGAATGCAATTCTTGTTTTATCTGACGGAAGAAAGAAGGGAGGAGCTGACAGGAGAGGAGACAACATCTCGTGCGGATATTGACAATTTTGTTAAGGGCTTTTAACCTGCCATGAACAAATTTTATTTCACTCAAAGAAAATAAATTAATACATTTAGCAGTTATTTAACTGTCTAAAAGTGCAATATTAATATGGTGTTTGAATTTTTTCAGATATGAAAAAGCCTCTGCTTATTACACTGATCGTCCTGGTATTAATCCTTATCATGCCATTAATAAACTTTATACGGTGGTCTGTTCAGGATAAGATGCCGTTGGATGTGCTCATTCTTGACAAGACAGTTCCCACCCTCGACCGACTTAAACATAAATCACTTGTATGGATTCTGAATAACGACAGATTTGTCAAGAAACAGAATAAGAGCTCCTATTCATATAAGAAAGATTACTACGGCTTTTCTCCCACCCGGCCTTTGAGAGAAAGGGGAATGAGCAAAAATGAATACCATCTTACCGAAATGATCGATCTTCCTCAAAAGGTTGATGCCCTGTATTTTGCAGACACCTACGGCGTGTTTTTTAATGACTGGTATGCAGGGGTAAATAAAAGCAGAAGGTCCAGAAAAATCTACGGGGGCCTGAATAACACGGATTACCTGCTTATAAATGAAATGAAGAACAGGAACAAGCTGATCATACTTGAATACAACTCTTTTGATTTCCCGACACCCGCATTCGAATCCTACAGAACACAGGAAAAGCTTGGTATTACATTCTCCGGTTGGACAGGCAAATATTTCGAGAAGCTTGATTCCACTTCAAAGGATTTCCCGGTGTGGATGACCGCAATGTACAGGAAGGCAAACAATAAGCCATGGACTTTCAAAAAAGCCGGCGTTGTAATCCTGGATGAGAAAAATATAATTGTGCTTGAGGAAGGAACACAACTGAAAAGTGCAATGCCAATGATACTTACCGATACGGCAAATTGCAGGAAATTCGGGATTCCTGCATCAGTCGCCTTCAATAACTGGTTCGACATAATCAACCCTCTTCAAAACAACGTAATATCAAAATTCCATCTCGAAACGACCGCTGCGGGTGATACGCTTCTGAGCGGAAAGGATCTGACAGCCAGCTTCCCTGCAGTAATACAGGAGCCGGTAAATCAAAGGACATATTATTTCTCTGGTGATTTTGCTTCAAACAAAATTTCCTTCTGGACCTCAAGGATAAAAGGATGCGAGAAGCTCAAAGGACTGTTTTATTCAGAGAAGCCTAATGACACAAGACGGTTCTTCTGGCTTTATTACAGGCCTTTGATAAACCATATATTTACTGACTATTACGTATCAATGAATTCCAAGAAATAAACCGCCAGCAGGCGGTCCTGTTATATATCCCGGGGCTTTCACAAGCCCCTTTTTTATGCAAAAACCAAGAATCCGACGATAATGAAAATAACCCTGATTCAGCCTGACATTATATGGGAAGACAAGGTCAGAAACCTGGAGAAGCTTACCGGAATGGTTGACACTATACCTTCTGATACTGAGATTGTTATCCTGCCTGAAATGTTCAATACAGGTTTCTCAATGAATCCTGATGCTTTGTCCGAAGCTCCACGTTCGCTGACATTTGACTGGATGAAGAGCATGGCAGAAAAGGGTAGTTTTGGCATATGCGGAAGCTATATCGTAAAGGAAGGGAGTTACTATTTCAACAGATGGATATTTGTTGTCAAATCAGGAGATATATGTCAGTATGACAAGAGGCATCTTTTCAGTCCGGGTAATGAGGACAAGCTTTTTACACCTGGCAAAAAACGGGTTGTATTTAATTTCAGAGGAATAAATATCTGTCCTATAATTTGTTACGATCTCAGGTTTCCTGTCTGGTGCAGGGTAAAAAATGATTATGATATGCTTATCGATTCAGCAAACTGGCCCGGAAGCAGAAGGGATGTCTGGCTGACACTTCTTAAAGCCAGAGCTCTGGAAAACATGTCTTTTGTTGCGGGAGTTAACAGGATAGGAACTGACGGAACAGGGACAAAACATTGTGGAGACTCGACTATTTTTGGTCCAAAAGGGAATACAATAGCTTCAGCAGGACGTGACAAGGAAGGCAATGTTTCCGGTGAAATATCGGTTAAAGATCTGTTCGATTTTCGGAAGAAATTCCCTGTGCTTGATGATGCAGATAAGTTCAGACTTTTTCTGTGATTCCCATTTACTCACCCCTTTAACCTCTTACCGCCAGCTGGCGGAAAGATGAGCGTCCTTTCTAAAATCTCTGTGGATCTTTGTGTTACCTCTGTGGAACTCGGTGTGAGTTCTTGTTCTTTACAGATTTTTCGTGGATTCTTAATCATTTCCTCAATGCTTCATACAGAACCTCAACGGGATGCTTTGCCACCTTTCCTGTACCATCCTTGATATGATGCCTGCAGCTTGTCCCCGGTGCAGCAATTATGATGTTATTCCCGTTATTCCTTATTGCCGGGAAGAGGACCAGGTTACCTATCTGATTTGACAATTCAAAGTGTTCCTTTTCATACCCGAACGATCCTGCCATACCGCAGCACCCTGAGGGTATCTCGTTCACCTTAAAGTTAACAGGTATGGAAAGCATTGATATTGAGCATTCTGATGAAGCTACCGCTTTTTGCTGGCAGTGCGCATGCAGCAATACCTTTTCCGCTCTGTCCGTGAAAAATTCTCTTTTTATCTTTCCGGCCTTGAATTCATTTGAAATGAATTCGTCTATCATAAAACTGTTCCTTGCCAGTTTTGCTGCGTCATTACTCAGATCTTTGGTTACCAGATCGGGATATTCATCACGGAACCCGAGGATTGCAGAAGGCTCGATACCAACAAGGGGCTGATTTTCGTTAACAATGCCCGAAAGCATTCTGATGTTGTTGATAGCAATTTTCTTTGCTTTCCTTAATAGTCCCTTGGAGATAAAGGTCCTGCCGCTGAGGTTATGATCCGCCACAACAACCCTGTAATTCAGCGCAGTAAGAAGCTTTATTGCAGCAATACCTGTTTGAGTGTCATTATAATTGGTGAACTCATCGATGAAAAGGCAGACCGAGGCTACAGGATTTGCAGGATTCAGGTTTTTCAGATTTTTCTTTACCCATTTCCTAAGGCTCGTTTTGAATACCGGGGGGATGGAACGATCAGGCGCAAATCCGATCGTCTTTTTAAGCAATCCTGAAAAGACCTTGTTTTTGAGTAAGAAGTTATAAACAGGTGCGATACCTGATCCAATCCTGTTAAACGTAGAGATATAGGCTATCAGGAAGGTTCTCAGTGGTACTCCATGCTTATCGTACCAGTGCTGGAGGAACTCTGACTTCATCTTGGCAATATCGACACCCGACGGACATTCAGCCTTGCAGCCTTTGCAGCCGAGGCAACGGTCAAGAATTTCATATATTTCAGGATGGTCCCAGCTATCATGGTTCTCCATACTCAGGAATTCCCTCAGGACATTTGCGCGAGCCCTGGTGCATAGTGCCTCATTCATTGTTGCCATAAAACTGGGGCACATTGTACCGCCGATTTTCGATGATTTACGGCAATCTCCTGATCCGTTGCATTTTTCAGCTGCCCTGATGACGCCGTCAGTGGATGAAAAATCGAAGACGGTCTCAATTTCAGGTGTCAAAGTTCCCGGAGCATACCTCAGGCATGTATTCATTCTGGGTGTGTCGACAATTTTCCCCGGATTCAGGATGTTTTCTGGATCCCAGCATTTTTTGATCTTCTTAAGCAGCTCATAGTTTCCCTCACCCAGGATCAGTGGTATAAATTCACCTCTTAACCTCCCGTCACCATGCTCACCGCTAAGCGATCCCCTGTACTTCCTGACCAGCTTTGCAGTTTCAAGTCCGATCGTTCGGAAAAGCTCAACATCTTTCGGGTCCTTTAGATTCAGCACAGGCCTGATATGAATTTCTCCTGTCCCGATATGTGCATGATAAACAGAATCTTTACCATAAGCTGCTAAAAGCTTTGCGAAATCTTCCATATACGCCGGAAGGTCTTCAGCCCTTACGGCAGTGTCCTCCACCAGTGAAACAGTCCTGTTATCACCTTTCATTTTTCCCAGGACTCCCAGACCAGCTTTACGCAGATCCCATACCTTGGCCATGTCATTCCCTCTAACAACAGGAAAGGAATAGCCATA
>JAUZNW010000049.1 GCA_030706785.1 Bacteroidota bacterium
AGCCCGCTGCATGGTCGGGAGAGGCTGCAAGCCGGTCAGACATCAGTGTTCCTGCAATCCAGCAAAACCTGCTGAAATCCCTGCTGGCAACCGGCAAGCCTGTCGTGCTAGTACTGATAAACGGACGGCCTCTGACACTAGCCTGGGAGGATGCCAATGTGAATGCAATCCTTGAAGCATGGGCAGGCGGATCGGAAGCAGGCAATGCAGTTGCAGATATACTATTCGGTGACTATAATCCTTCAGGAAAGCTGAGTGCCACCTTCCCGCGGAGTGTCGGGCAGATCCCTCTGTACTACAATCATCTCAACACAGGAAGACCTATGGATCCAAAAAATAAATTCACCTCAAAGTATCTTGATATTTCAAACGATCCCCTCTACCCGTTTGGTTACGGATTAAGCTACACAACCTTTGAGTATGGCGACATAAAGCTGAACAAAACCCAGTTAAAGGGTAACGAAACTCTTACAGCAACAGTAAATCTTAAAAATATCGGTAAGTACGCTGGCGAAGAGGTGGTACAGCTTTATATCCAGGATCCGGTAGCATCAATTTCCAGACCGGTAAAGGAGCTCAAGAAATTCAGCAAGATCATGCTTCAGTCAGGGGAATCAAAAGATGTAAGCATTAATGTTACCACTGATGATCTTAAGTTTTACAGCATTGATTTGAAGTACGATTGGGAACCCGGCGATTTTATTATTTACATCGGATCCAACTCAAGGGATGTAAAATCGGCGAAGGTCAGCTGGGTAAAGTAGAAGCTAGTTCTGCGGTCGTGCAGTCATTTTTTACTCCGCAGATTGCGCAGATTATAGCTGATTAACCTGTCTTGATCTGTGCAATCCGCGGGAAAGAAATTCACGGATCTCAGGTCTTTTAACTTAGAATTCTGACCAGCATCACTCCAGCAATAAGCCCTGCGATGAGAATCTGGATACTGATCACTATCCACCACCAGAGCTCACGCCATGAAGGAGTGATAACCTTCCCTTCACTACCTGCCAGTATAATCCAGGCACTAAAGCCTTTCTTTACTGCCCAACGTTCATAAAGGTATATCAGGATTCCTCCAGGCAGGGCACCCAGAATAACAATTGCCCACCAGTTCATCACAGCCCATGGAGATAACGGTATCAGCTGAGACATATTAAGACCCCGGTTTGCCAGTGGCATTGAAACGATAAAAATACCTGCCAGACCCAGAAAGGTAGAGACAATTACATGTGGAAGACGATGCATTAAGAACCGTATGAAACTTATCTGGCTTGAAGAAGCCAGCATTGGGCCATGAAATAATAGCCATCCTGCTAACAGAGGCAATCCGAACACCATAGCTAACTGGAATTGCCAGCTGACTGCTCCGGTCATCGATTTTAGAATAAGTAATGTCAGCGCAACAGTATAGATCGCCACAATAGGAATAAGGTTTCCAATTGTCTCAACCAGAGTGCCGGTCCAGCGACTCGTTTTGAGGCTTTTTACAGTCAGGAGCTTTAAAATAAATGCAAATGGGCCAAGAAAAATGACAGCGATTATCCAGAACCAAAATCCCTTCTTATTATCAGTAGGGATAATTAACAATAATATAAGGCTGCATAGTATTAATACTGTCCAGGAAATACCAACAATTTTGTTTAACCTGGCCCCAGCATATGCCCTGTCATATCTTTGACCAGCCTCCTTTTGAACGTCATCAGGAAAAAGCTTGCTGAGGGGTCCGGCTTCCCTGGGATTCGATAGTTCTTCTTTAACGTTCAGCACAACCGGATGGTCAAACTGGTAGTAATAGTAGAGGTATACAGTACCATTAACAAGGTCAGCCAGCATCGATTCGATTGTCCAGCTTGCGCCTTTCTCAACGTGGACGGCTTCCAGGACATTCCTTGCATCAATTGCTGTAATCGGATCACTCTTCTTCAATAACTTTCCCAATAGTTCCTGTGCCTTAACATAACGCCAGCATGGATAGCTATAGCTATTGTCAGTATTAGCAACATTGAAATTAGTGGAAACAAGTAATCCATCTCCTGCCTGTTTTCGTGTGAAAACCAGTTCCCCATCTTTACCGGCACTGATAATAACAGCATCACCGGTTTTATCTGCAAACTGCATCTGATCATGCATATAAGAATGCCACTGGTGTACTTTGATCCAATTAATGACTTCCATAACAGTGGCGCATTCATGCATTATCTGAACAGGATAACTGGTATAGTCTCCTGAGACTGGTGTTCGCTCTGAATGGGGATTAACATTTACTCTTGGCAATCCGTTCGCATCATAAGCAAGTCCTTTTTCGTTTACCCCTTGTTGAACATTATCGGGCTGTCCGATCCATATCACGCCGTATTTCTTTTCATTCCCCGGGTCGACCCAAAAATATGAGTCTGGATTTATATAGTCGTCATTCCCCCCAAAAAAGACATTTCCTCCTTTTGAAATGGTAAACACCGTACACCCGGAGGGAACTGGATTGGATACAGCACTCTCAAAATTTTTCTTTTGGGGATCATAAGTAATCTGTCTGGCAACTGATGTATCTTGTAGCAGGACTTTGAAGAAGCAGGCGGATAACAATATTGAAAGAATTACAATTTTTTTCATTTTCAGGGAATTACAGGGATAATTTATAAAATCCCTGAAAATGAGTACAATGAATTATACCAATTGCAGACTTGAGTTTATGTAATGTAGAAGAGCAGGAATAGATTGGTCTTTAATCAGAATATTAAAACAAGAAGTTCCCGGGCTTCACCTCTGGCCTGCTCGTTTCTGCGTAAATCTGCACAATCCATACGAAACATGATATTGAATTCTTCTACAACCCTACACAATAGAGCTTCCCGGTCCCTTTGAAGATATAGTTGCTGCCTGTAACGGCAACCGACGACCAGAATTTCCCTTCAAGCTTGTTCTCCGCAACCTGTTCAAATGTGTCACCGGCTTTGAACACCCTTGTAATACCGTTCTCATCAGTGAAGTATATCTTGTCTTTTTGTGCCCATGGTGACGCCCAGCAGCTGCCTATTCCGTTGATCCTTTTCTGGTATTTCACAGCACCGCTGACCGGATCCATGACAGCTATTTCTCCCCTGCTTCCTATAATATAAAGAAGTCCGTTATACAGCAGGGGGGATGCATTCCCTAACCCTGTATCTTCCGATTTCCATGATTCGGTTATTTGCCCATTCTGACCGGCTTTCACAGCAAGGAAAACCGGTTTTATATCCCTGCCTCCCGGATTCCCGAGATACAGTAATTCACTGTTCCCCACAGGTGATGGTATTACCTGTTCACCTCCTGCCTTCAGTTCCCACAGGAGCTTGCCTGTTTCCGGATCGTATGAACGTGCAATCTTGCCACATGTGACAATCTCTGTCCTTACATTGTTTTTCCAGATGTATGGAGTGCTGTATGTCGTTTTCTCTTCACGCCGGGTTCTCCATTTTTCGTTGCCTGTAGCCGGGTCAAGGGCAGCAAGGAATGAATTTTCCTCATTGTCGAACTGGATAAAAACTGTATTATTATAAATAACCGGGGATGAGCCGGTCCCCCATCCGTTCTGTGTATAGTATGGACCAAATTCCTTCTGCCACAATAAATTACCATTAATATCATAGCAATATAATCCGTTCATCCCAAAGGAAGCTATTACCACTTCCCCATTAGTCGCAGGAGTCTCGCAGGAATACGTGCTGCCGGGATAGCATTAAGGATTAATCTGAACGGATTTTTCATATTTAAGCTTTTAAATTTTTTTAGTTGCACAGAGATCTACGAAGTCCCGATAGCTATCGGGACTCAGAGGTCCACAGAGATTTTTTTCTTAACTCTGTGTTTCTCTCCCGCCATGGCGGGACAAGTTGTGCATTCTCTGTGATTTCTGTGGTAGTTCTTAAAAGAGTTATTTTATAGTCACTGGCAAGCCAGGGACCGTATATCAGAATATTTCATTTTAAGTTTTTATCTAAAATTTCCTTTCCGAATGCCATACATTCAGGCCGTTTCAGATTATCATACTCCTTCATATTCGGCATCTGTTCAAACTGCTTTCGGATCTCAGGTTCCATCAGGCCAAAGGTTATCCTTCCCAGGAAGACCTTCGATGGTACATCAGTCACGCCGCAGATTGCAGCAAGATGGTTATCGATAAAGGCTTGTGTTTGCTCCGGACCAACAGGCTGCATCATATTACCGCAAACAGCGAAATATCCCCTTATCCTGCTTTTTAAAGTTTCACTGTTCTTTTGAAGGTAATCCTGCAAAAGGGGGGATGTCTTCCCCGACCGGATTGCGCCTCCTATAACAATGTGATCATATTTTGAGAGATCCGGATCCTCACGCACATCAAATACATTTGCAATGCCATCCATGCCTTCCGATATCCATATACCGGCATCCCTTGCTGTTCCGCACCATGTTGAGTAAAGAATTGCCCATTTCCTGGAGGATGGGTTCGGGTAATATTCGAGAGAAAAAACCTTTCCGGGCAGGATCAGGGCACCAAAGCCCAAAAGTCCTGCTTTAATGAAATTCCTTTTATTCATAGTTCAGGAAGTTTGGTTCAACAGGTAAAGATAATAACTGTAATTTAGACAATTACAAAGTGATAATTATTCCCGGAATGACCTTGAAGGTTGTGCTGGTCGTGCAGGTTTTGAAGATCCATGGTTTCTTCCTTGAGTCTTGTGCCATGCATCCCTGCTGAACCATTTTTAAACTTTGACGTTAATTCCTTTATTCATACCTTACGCGTACAATCACATATTAATTTCCACCGACCTATGAAAAAGATCCTTATTACAATTGCATCCGTTTTACTTATATCCTGCACCGGGAAACAGCAGAAAGAGATCCCCAGTTATTCAGCTGAACAGTTCTATAAGAACGTATCACTTTCAGGCGGATCATTTTCGTCTGATGAGAACGAATTACTCGTAAGCAGTAATGAAACCGGCATCTTCAATGTATTCGAAATAAACATTGCTGACGGATCCCGGCGGCAGATTACAAGCTCGACAACCGATTCGTACTTCTCGATCGATTACGTCCCCGGGACAAAACAGATCCTCTACTCAGCTGACAAAGGAGGTAATGAAAACAGTCACATCTACCTGCTGAAGGAGGATGGATCGGTGACCGATCTGACACCCGGTGATGCCGTTAAAGCTATGTTCAGCGGCTGGAGCAAGGACAAGAAAACAATGTACTTCCAGTCAAACAAGCGTGATCCGAGGTTTTTTGACCTTTATAAAATGAACCCTGGTGGGTGGAAAGAGGAAATGATCTACAAGAATACAGAAGGTTATGATTTTGGAGGAAGCACAAAGGACCGAAGCATATTAGCCCTGGTGAAGTCAATCTCAACCAGCGAGAACCGGCTGTTCCTTTATAACAGTTCCTCGGGGAAAATCACTGAGATCTCCGAACCTGAGAATCCGGGAACCTATAACGGATCGGGATTCAGCGATGATAAAAAATATTTCTATTACACTACTGATGCCGGGAAGGAATTTACCTACCTGGTAAGCTATGAGATCTCCACAGGGAACAGGAATGTCATTTACGAAACCGACTGGGATGTTGCCATGGCAGGACTCAGCGAAAATGATAAATACAGGGCTATCGTCATTAATGAGGATGCCCGTTATGTCCTGAAAATATTTGATGTGGCCACAGGTAAGGAGATCCAGTATCCGACAATACCCGGCGCCAACATCGTGAACGTAAACATTTCAGACAGTGAGAAATTACTTATGCTTATGCTGGGCACATCAAAATCCACAGGTGATATTTATGTCTGTCGCTTCGGGGATACAGAGCTGAAAAAGCTTACCTCAACCATGAATCCTGAAATCAATCCGGATAATCTTGTTTATGCTCAGATGGTCCGGTTCCCGTCCTTTGACGGAATGACAATTCCTGCTGTTTATTACAAACCTTTGACTGCATCGGTGAGGAGTAAAGTACCTGCCCTTGTGATGGTACATGGCGGACCAGGTGGACAATCAACCATTGATTACAATCCGCTAATCCAATTTCTTGTAAATCATGATTATGCCGTACTTGCTGTAAACAACAGGGGTAGCAGCGGGTATGGAAAGACATTTTTTAAAATGGACGATCGCGATCATTGAGGCAAAGACCTCAATGACTGCATCTGGGGAAAAAAATGGCTCCAGGAACAGGATTATATCGACAGCACAAGGATAGGCATTATAGGAGGAAGCTATGGCGGTTTTATGACAATGGCTGCTATGACCTTTCACCCCGACGACTTTAAGGTTGGAGTTGATTTCTTTGGCGTCACAAACTGGATAAGGACTCTGAGATCGACTCCGGCCTGGTGGGCTTCATTCCGCGATGCCCTCTTCAGGGAGATGGGTGATCCATTCTCAGCAGATTCTGTAATGCTATATAATGTCTCGCCGTTATTTCATGCCGGAAACATCAAAAACCCTGTAATGGTGCTTCAGGGTGCAAACGACCCGAGGGTCCTCAAGGTGGAATCAGACGAGATCGTTAATGCTGTAAAAGCTAAGAGTGTCCCTGTTGAATATATTGTATTTCCTGATGAGGGGCACGGGTTTCAGAAAAAGGACAACGAAATCAAGGCCAGCTCTCAGATACTCGAATTTCTCAATAAATATCTGAAGGGCGTAAAGTAGGTTGTGCGGTTGGGCAGGTCATGCAGGTTGGGCGGTTATGCAGGTTGTGCGGTCAAAACTTACATAATACATAATACATAATACATTTTTTACTACCTTGCGTTAAGACCTGATATACTATGGATCAAAACGCAAAAACCTCCGGCCTTCCTGCCATGGGCAGGATCACATCAGTTGATTTCTTCAGGGGACTTACAATGTTCCTTCTTGCGGGTGAAGCATCAGAACTCTATTCCCACCTTGTTCAAAGCAACAGTACAATAGTCCGGGCTATCGGGACCCAGTTCCATCATCATGTCTGGCACGGGCTTCATTTCTGGGATCTTATCCAGCCATTCTTCATGTTCATTGTGGGAGTGGCAATTCCATTCGCCGTCGCCAACAGGATCAAAAAAGGTGAAAGCAACCGCATAATCACCATTCATGCCTTTAAACGGTCAGCCCTGTTGCTGTTCTTAGGCTGGGCACTTTATTTCACCGATGCCGGTCATCTGGTCTTCAGGTTTCAAAATGTCCTGGCACAGCTCTCAGTGACCTACATTGTTGCGTTCCTGATCAGGAACAAGAGCTTCCGGTTCCAGGTCATCTTTACCCTGGTCATACTTCTTCTTATCGACCTGGCCTACAGGTTTTTCCCTGTTGAGGGATTTAATCATCCCTGGGTAAATTACGAAAATCTCGGTGCATGGTTTAACAACAAGATCGAGGGAGTTGATAAGGCCAGTGAATGGGCAACATTGAATTTTGTCTCCACAACAGCCCATACTATTTGGGGTGTCCTCTGCGGGAAGCTTCTTATGAGCGATAAGACACCGTCGCAGAAGATAAGGACTCTCGTCGTTGCCGGAGCTGTGTGCCTGGTAGCCGGTTATTCACTTGATCTCCTTAACATAACCCCAATCATCAAGAAGATTGCAACATCCTCGTTCGTATTTGCAAGCGGCGGCTGGGCCATTTTAGCCCTGGCCTTCTCATACTGGATTATCGACGTGAAGAAACTGTTTATAAAGGGATCCTGGTTCTTCATTGTAGTGGGCATGAACAGTATCTTCATCTACCTGTTCTTCTCGATTGGCGGCGCCGGCCTGCTTTCGAGACTTGCCGAGCCGTTCAGCGTGCTTCTTTTCTCCTGGGCCGGGAAAATGATGACAGCCATAATTGCCAGCCTGTTGGTCTGGGCAGCAATGTGGTACCTGTGCTACTGGCTCTACAAGAACAAATTGTTCATAAAGATTTAGCCCGTACCGGGCTCATTGCCGGATGATGCAGGAAAAGGTCATTGCAGGATTTATCGGAGCGGGCGGTATTGCACGCTCCCATGCCTTTTCGATCAATTCACTAAAGTATTATTACAACGATGTTCCTGAGATAGTACTGGAGGCTGTCTGCTCGGCTACTGAAAAAAGCAGGAAATCATTTGCGGAACACTTCGGGTTCCTTCATTCGTATGAACTTGACGAATTCGTCAGGAACGACCGGATTAATACTGTCTTTATCCTTGGGCCGAATAATGTCCATTATGAACATCTCCTGGCAGTTCTGGACATGAAAGCTATAAAAAGGGTGTATGTCGAAAAGCCGGTCTGTTCCACCCCTGAGGAGGAGGATGCAACAAGGAACCTTGTATCGGGGAATCCTTCGGTAAGGATACAGGTTGGCTATCAATATTTGTTCACCGCTGCAGCCAGGGAATCAATTGCTCTATGGAAATCAGGTATTTTTGGAAGGCCCGTTCATTTTGATATCAAATATTACCATAGCGATTACCTTAAAAAGGAATACCGCGACAGAAGGGTTTCGCGGCTTACTCCCGCCCCAGACGGAGGAGCAATGGCCGACCTGGGCTCTCATGCCATAAGCTTCCTAATTGCATTCTTTGGCAACAACCTGAAAATTACAGGAGCCATCCAGGCTGGTCACTTTGATGATGTGACGGATGAGTCGGATCTTTTCAGCAGCATTTCTGTCTATGATGAAGAAAGCAGGGCATCCGGAACCATCTCTGCAAGCAGGATCAGTTCCGGGACAGGTGATAGCCTTTCTGCAGAAATCTATGCCGAAAAAGGAGCGCTCCGCTTCTCATCCCTGACACCCGATTATTTCGAGTATTATACTGAAGGATCGGAAACCTGGATAAGAAAAATGACCGGCAGCAACTACAAACCCGTGACAAGCTTTCCATCGGGACATGTCCCTGGGGGATGGCTCAGACCGATGATCCATGCGCATTATGTTTTCCTGACCGGCGGATCTTCTGAAGTAATTATCCCGGATATCGTGCACGGCCTGCAGGTCCAGAAGCTTGTGAGAGAAACCGCTGAACATCTTCGCAAATTCAGGGATTACATTTCTTCATTATAGCTATCCGTTTTTTTTATCTTCGCCTGCCGACTGTTTTCTGACTTATACCGGTCTTGATGAACTATTTATCTTTTTTGATGCCTGATTATGGCACTGAAATCCTAAATTTGATATAACCAAATAACTCATACCATGGCTGACATTCATAACAACAATTCCGTGGTCATAATCGGTGCAGGATTTGCCGGACTTGCTGCAGGCATCTATGCCCAGATGAACGGCTATAAGTCACAGATTTTTGAGATGCATGATGTGCCAGGGGGCTTGTGTACATCATGGAAAAGGAGAGGATATACCATCGATGCATGCATCCACTGGCTTGTCGGCTCCTCCCCGGAAGCCCAGATGCACGACCTCTGGGAGGAGGTGGGAGTAGTCCAGGGCAGGGAATTCATCTATATGGATGAATATATGCATATTGAGACCCCCGACGGACGCACACTGACATTTTATACTGATATAGACCGCCTGGAAAAACATCTTCTCGAATTCTCTCCGGTTGATGCAGAACCAATCAGGGACTTCATCAAAGGGATAAGGATGTGCCTCTCCTTTGACCAGCCGTCAAAAAGGGTATCATGGGCAAAACGAATGATGAAAAGATCCAGTCTCATATTCAGCTTTATGAGGAACGGAAAGGTATTCCAACAGTGGATGAAAACGACTGCAAGCGATTTTGCAAAGCGGTTCAAGAATCCGGTTCTTAGAAGAGCACTTGAGGAAATGTGGCTTCCTGAATTTTCAATGTTCTTTATGCTCTTCACCTTTGCCTATCTGCATACAAAGAATGCAGGTTATCCATTGGGCGGCTCAATGCCCATGTCAAAGGCTCTTGAAAAAAGATATCTTGACCTTGGCGGAATCATCAATTACAACAAGCGAGTCGATAAGATACTGACTGATAACGATAGTGCTACAGGAATACGCCTTACCGACGGCAAGGAATATAGCAGCAATATTGTCATTTCTGCTGCCGATGGTTACAATACCATCTTTAAAATGCTCGATGGCAGATATACGGACGAAAAGATCAAGGAGATCTATGATAAATGGCATTTGTTCCCGCCACTTATTTTCATTGGCATGGGCGTAAACAGGAAGTTTGACGAAATCCCATTTTCCGTTTCCGGTTTCAGCTTCCCCCTTGAGAAGCCCGTTGTGATCGGCGACAGGATGCGTGAACGGTTATCTGTACACCTTTACCACCATGATCCTTCAATGGCACCTGAAGGCCGCACTGCAATGACACTGATGTTTGAAACTGATTACGACTACTGGAAAAAGCTTTATGAAAACAGGAGGGCATACGAAGAAAAAAAGGATGAAATTGCAAAAACGATTGTCGACCTTCTCGAACAACGGTTCCCCGGCATATCTTCGCAGGTGGAAATGATTGATGTTGCTACCCCTCTTACTTTTGAAAGGTACACGGGCAACTGGAAGGGCAGCTTTGAGGGCTGGCTTATCACACCTGACAATTCTAACGTAGTGATGAAACCGATGTCACAAACATTGCCGGGTTTGCGCAATTTTTACATGTGCGGGCAGTGGGTCGAGCCCGGTGGCGGGCTGCCAACAGGGATCATGTCAGCCAGGAGACTTTTAAAAAGGATCTGTAAGGAAGAAGGGAAGAAATTCAGGACTGCCACGATTTAGGGAAATTAGGTGCGCCTGCACTTCATGCCAACTTTTTGTACTTTATTCTGACGGGAGTTGTATCGGCAACTCTTTTCTTATAGTTCTCCTCATAATCAGAATAGTTGCCTTCAAACCAGACGACCTTCGAGTTGCCTTCAAACACAAGCATGTGGGTCGTTACCCTGTCGAGGAACCACCTGTCGTGAGAGATAATAACCGCACATCCGGCAAAATTCTCAAGTCCTTCCTCAAGAGCCCTGAGGGTGTTTACATCAATATCATTTGTAGGCTCGTCGAGCAGCAGGACATTGGCCCCGGATTTAAGAGTCAGGGCAAGGTGAAGCCTGTTCCTCTCGCCTCCTGACAGAACGCCGCACTTCTTTTCCTGGTCGGCACCGGTAAAGTTAAAACGGGATACATAAGACCTGGCATTTACCAGCCTGCTACCTACCATTATATCGTTCTGCCCCCCTGAAATGACTTCATAAATGCTTTTTGACGGATCTATGGCTGCATGCGCCTGATCGACATACCCAATAGCTACTGTTTCTCCGATCCGAAAGCTTCCCTTAGTCGGTTTCTCCTGGCCCATAATCATCCTGAACAGGGTTGTTTTGCCCGCTCCGTTCGGACCAATCACACCAACAATACCGTTTGGCGGGAGGTTGAATTCCATATCCTCGAAAAGAAGCTTGTCACCGAATGATTTTGCAACATGCAATGCAACGATCACCCTGTCACCCAGTCGGGGACCGTTGGGAATATAAATCTCAAGCTTTTCCTCCTTGGCCTTCACATCCTGATTGAGCAGGTTCTCATACGCCCCTAGCCTGGCCTTTGACTTTGCGTGCCGTGCTTTCGGGGACATTCTTACCCATTCAAGCTCCCGTTCGAGGATCTTGCGCCTTCTTACATTACCTTTCTCCTCTATTTCAAGGCGCTTAGCCTTCTGTTCAAGCCACGATGAATAATTTCCCTTCCACGGGATACCTTCCCCTCTGTCGAGCTCCAGTATCCAGCCGGCGACATTATCAAGGAAATATCTGTCATGAGTAATGCAGATTACTGTCCCATGGTACTGCCTGAGCGTGGTTTCAAGCCATTGAACCGATTCTGCGTCGAGGTGGTTAGTAGGCTCGTCGAGAAGGAGGATATCGGGCTGCTGTAAAAGAAGCCTGCAGAGTGCCACCCTCCTTCTTTCCCCTCCTGAAAGTATATTGACCCTGGCGTCGCTTTCAGGACATCTCAGTGCATCCATTGCCCTCTCAAGCTTGTAGTCGATATTCCACCCGTCGTGATAATCGATCTTTTCCTGCAAAACTGCCTGCCGGTCCATTAGCTGCTGCATTTTGTCAGGATTCTCGTATACCTCCGGTTCTCCAAAACTGTTATTTATAGCTTCATACTCCTTAATGAGATCCATAACCTCCTTTGCACCTTCCTCAACTATCTCACGAACTGTCCTGGTCTCATCAAGTAGCGGATCCTGCGGCAGGTGGCCAACCGAATATCCGGGGAGGAACGTAACCTGTCCCTCGTATTCCTTCTCGGTCCCGGCTATTATTTTAAGAAGTGTAGATTTCCCCGATCCGTTAAGGCCGATGATCCCGATCTTGGCGCCAAGGAAGAACGATAGTGAAATATCCTTCAATACCTGCCGGTGAGGAGGGAAGGTCTTACCCACACGGAACATGGAGAATATGATCTTATTATCGTCGCTCATAGGTTTGATTTTGCGACAATATAGAAAAAAATGTCCACCCCTAAATCCCCTTTAGTGGACTTATTAAGTGTAAACAGGTCAATAATTAAATAGGATTATCTTGAAGATCATAAAACCTCCATGTCACGCCGCAGGCGTGACACCCCTACTTGAGAAGGAGTGGAAAGTTGTGGCATCTACCTTAGTATCAAGATATTAAACTTTTGGCTGCAGCTGGAACAGTTTCACGGTTTCATCCTGAAGAAGCACCCAGAGGGAATAAACTCCTTTAAGAGTTCCGATCGGGATATTAAGGCAACCCAGGGCGGCAACCACTATGATCAGATATCTTGACCAGGGCTGATATGAAAGCAGGCCTATCCCGCCGACAAGTCCCAGGGTTGACATGAATCCGATCAAAAGGGGTAAGCTTAAAGAAAGAAAGCCTAAAACCATTGTCGGGACCTCATCATCTCCAACAACAGTTTTTGCAAAATGCAGTGCAAAAAATACAGCAAGTGCCCCAATCAGACCGAGTATCCCAAAGCCGATATGAATCGCTCCTACTACAGTCACATGTTTTTTCATCCTTGTGTCTTCCATGACTAATATTGTTAATCCAGTGTACTAAATTTTCATTCCGCCTTAATGACTGGGGTTTAGAGAAATTGTTGCATCAAAATACCTAATAATTTTTAAAAAGTAACGTTTTTAAGAAAACAATGCCAGCATTGGCAGGTTTTATACCTAAGTAACCCTGAGATGAAACGAAAATTATTTCTCGCCGCAGCATTTTTCATTATTGCCTGGGCTTTTACAGCCTGCGAATCACTGAGTACATGCAAGATCTGCAAACAGGTCACCACCGAGATCGGTGGAGGTGTGATATCGGAAGGGACAGAGACCGAATATTGTGACGCAGCCCTGGTCGCAATTGAGGCCAAGGATGATGTTATCGTCGGGAATACCAAAATATCATGGGAGTGCAGATAAGGTATTTCAACCCGTAATTCTTTCCTGTTTATTGTTTTTTTCTGCTTCTTAAACCTTGGAAATATCAATTCTTGGTATTAAATTTGTTCATAAGTTGTTAAAAATTGTGGTCCCTAATTCACCAGACATCCAATACTTGTCGTAATTTTATACAAGTCATAATCGTTATGCAATGTCTCTGAATTTCAGCATTTTAGACTTAAAGGACAAGCTTATTGCCATAGTTGAGGACGATGTCCCTTCGACCCGGTATTATGAAACTTTAATTCAAAGCTCAGGGGCACAGGTGCTGAAATTCCGCACTGGCAGGGATTTCATCGATTACATAAAAACCAACAATACAAAGATAGACCTGGTAATAATGGACTTCCTTATTCCCCTTATAAATGGCATCGACTGCACCCGGATGTTCAGGAAGGAAAGGAAGAACGTACCGGTACTTATGATCACGGCTTATTCATCGGAACAGTCAAAATCGGAGGCTTATATCGCCGGATGCAGTGAGTATATTCTTAAACCGGTCTATCCCGAAAACATCTATGCCCTCCTCGAGAAATATCTGAAGCAGGAAGTACACAGTTCAGCAATGTATCATTCCTGATTTCCCCGTTTCATCACATCCTTCTGTTTCCCTACATATTCGCTGTAGTAGGCTTCAAGCTTTTTGGTGATCTCGTCAGAAAGTTCCTTCTTCCCGTTAGTCTCACAATATGCGGCTGCTTTTGAAGTGTACTGAATCGCAGACTGTATCTCATATTCAGCAGAGCTGATGATATATGGAGCCTGCCTGAGAAAGTAATCAAGCCTTTCATAATTATAACTGCACAGCTCCTTTGTCAGCTCAACTGCCTTATCGGGATTCCCTGCTGCAAAATATGCTTCTATCAGATCAGTAAAATAAGGATCTATCGGGAACCTGTCGGGTGGCAACACCTCAAGGCAACGGTTCAGCACTT
The DNA here is from genome assembly GCA_030706785.1 of Bacteroidota bacterium. Classification (GTDB taxonomy): domain Bacteria; phylum Bacteroidota; class Bacteroidia; order Bacteroidales; family VadinHA17; genus LD21. The sequence goes on from JAUZNW010000049.1 coordinate 14,325, forward strand.
CATTTGCCTTCTCATTCTTGCCCTCTGCTGCAAGGGCCTTCGCTAGCCTTGCATAATTAAGGCGTGCCTTTACAACCATCAGGGTCCTGATATGGTTGTAATCAAGATTGACCTTCGGATCATTCACACCATCCCACGAGAATTTGTTCATAAGGTTATTGTAAAGGACATCAGTATCAATCCTGCCATAATCGGTCCAGCCTTTGTTCTGCGATTTGATAGGCACAAGCCTGTAAGCCAGACCCTCAAGCTGGAAATACTCCTCAAGCCCAAGGGCATCATTATGGTAGCCGGTTACGTAATATATTGGCCGTTCCCAGTTGTTATGAGCAAGGATATCCAGGATGATAAGCTGGCTTTTAAGGATCGAATTACCCTTCAGCTTGATATCAATATACGGCACTATCTTAGCTGCATCCCCGGGCTTGACGGTCCCGGATGCTATAACCCTGGCGGAATCGACCGGGATCCTGATCGTCCGGGTAGGAATTATATCGAGGATCTCATTGGCAGATACCTGGACTTTCGTGGCTTTATTGTCACTCTTAACGTAGTCAAGAACTGTTGAAACATTAACCGGTTCCTTGGTTTTTTCGACGATAAAGACCTGATTGTTAACACCATCATAATATTTCTGGACCGGCAACGAAATGGGCAGGGGATCCGATCCGTATGTTTTCCTTTTCATCTGGTTTATATACCAGTCGGTGTTAAGAAGCATAAGGTTGCACACCCTCACGTCAGTCCGCTTACCTTCAACTTCCTGGGCATACCACAACGGGAAAGTATCGTTATCACCGTTTGTAAACAGGATAGCGTTTGGAGCACACGATTCGAGATAGTCAAAGGCTACATCCCTTGCAAGGTAACGGCCTGAACGGTCGTGGTCATCCCAGCTCTGGGTCCCCATAATTACAGGAACACCAAGCAGACACAATGCACCGGAAAGGGGAGCTCCGATCTTTTCACCGGTCACCTTTGACAAAGCCTCAAAAATTGCAAGTGTTCCTATTCCGATCCAGACAGCGAAGAAGTAAAATGACCCTGCATAGGCATAATCTCTTTCCCTGGGCTGGTTGGGGTACTGGTTGAGGTAAATAATTATTGCCAGCCCGGTCATCAGGAATAGGATCATTATTACCCACCAGTTTTTATAATCGCGGTTGAGCTGGTAAAACAGCCCGGCCAGTCCCAGAAGGAGAGGCAACATATAGTATTTATTCCGTGATGTGTCCTTTTTCATCCCTGACGGCAGGTCAGATGTCCCTACCCTGGGTTCATCGATGAATTTGATCCCGGATATCCAGTTCCCGTTGACTGCTCCTCCTGTTCCCTGTGTATCATTCTGTTTACCAGCAAAATTCCACATAAAATACCTGAAATACATATAGCCGATCTGGTACGTGAACATGAACCTCAGGTTCTCACTGAACTTTGGCTTCCTGATAATTTCCTTCTGACCGGAAGAGGTTGTGACACTTATGGGTACACCTTTAATTTTCCCCCATTCCTTGTAAACTTCCTCATGATCGCTCTGATCGCTCCACATCCTTGGGAAAATGGTCATAAATCTTGGATCATATACTCTCTCAAGGTTATAGGAGCTGATTTTGTATTTTCCGTTCTCCAGAACATACCTGGGCTTGCCGTTTTTATAGTCGGTCACCGGTGCATTATAATAAGGTCCGCGGAATAATGGCCGTTCACCATATTGCTCCCTGTTGAGGAAATAAAGAAGGTTAAAGGGATTCTCCGGCTGATTCTCATCGATCGGTGTGTTTGCAGACGCCCTGATAACTATGATTGCGGTTGCTGAATAGCCGATCATAATGACCATTATTGCCGTCAGCGCCGTGTTCAGGGCTACCCGGTACTTCGAAGCAAGATACCAGGTAATTACTCCAACTGATACTAGCACCAGCAGGTTGAAAATTCCGGATTCGGAGACAACCCAGATGCCTGAAAGCAGTAATGCCCCGCAGGCAAATACCGTGTTCTTTATACTGTCAGCCGATAAATAGGTAGATCTGACAGCCAGAATGAAGAAAAGAGCCATCAGGAGGATATGAAAGATCATTCCGCTGTTTGCCGGTAATCCCAGCCTGTTCACAAAGAACAGGTCGAGCCTGGAGGATATGGTTACGACTCCCGGTATAATACCATAAAGAAGCAGGGCAAGCAAGATGAAGGAAATACCAAGTGACAATCCAAAGCTTTTCCAGGTGAATTCATGCTTTTTGAACCAGTAAACAAGAACAATGGCAGGCAGTGTGAGCAGGTTGAGAAGGTGCACTCCTATCGAAAGTCCCATCAGGAAAGCAATAAGGATGATCCATCTGTCGGCATTTTCTTCTTCCGATGCATCTTCCCATTTAAGTATCGCCCAGAATACAATTGCAGTAAAAAATGATGAGGATGCATAGACCTCTCCCTCAACGGCTGAAAACCAGAAGGAATCAGAGAATGTATAGGCAAGTGCCCCGACCACACCCGCAGCCATTACTGCGGCGATCCTCGGGAACCTGAGATCATTCTCATCCCTTATTATGATCTTCCTTGAGAGATGGGTGATCGTCCAGAAAAGAAACAGTATGGTGAATGCGCTCGCCAGAGCAGACATAGAGTTCACCATTGCAGCAATATGTGTAACATTACCTCCCGCCAGATGAGAAAAGAAGTTAGCCATTACCATAAATACAGGGTTCCCGGGTGGATGTCCGATTTCCAGCTTATAACCCGTAGCAACGAACTCACCACAGTCCCAGAGACTTCCGGTTGGTTCAATGGTCATCAGATAAGTGAAAGCAGCAATGGCGAATATCACCCATCCGATTATGTTGTTTATTTTCCTGTATTGTTTCATTAACTGGTACCTGTTTTCCTGAAAATGAGTTAAATGATTGAGTGGTGAATTTAGTAAATTTTTCAGACTCCGCCCTGAAGAGTGACCGCTCACATATTTTACTATTTTTGAGTAAAGGTTCCTGCATGAGACATTTTCTGCCCTTTTTTTGCTTTTTGTTTTTGGTTCAAATATCCAATGCTCAGTACTACAATACCGGTCAGGACCCGGGTTCACTTAAATGGCTGCAGATCAAAACTGAGAGATTCAGAGTAATATATCCCGGGAGTTACGGAGCAGCAGGTGTCGATCTCGCAAGAGCGCTTGATGATGCTTATTCGAGAATTACTTCACTATATGCCCCAAAGAAATTCAGGATCCCCGTCATCATTCATAACTACACCACAGAATCAAATGGTTATGTTGCCTGGGCCCCAAGCAGGATGGAACTTTATCCCACCCCGGAGATGAACTCGATCCCGCTCGATCCCTTCACGATATTGTCCGTTCATGAGCTGACCCATGTCTTTCAGATGGAATCTCTCGAAAAGGGGTTCACAAAGTTCATGTCCTTCCTTGCCGGCCAGCAGTTTACAGGCATCGTCTCCTCACTCTTACCCTTATGGTTCCTTGAAGGGGATGCAGTCTTTTCAGAGTCGATCCTGACCCGGTCAGGAAGGGGCAGGGATGCTTCCTTTCAGAAGCAACTCAAAGCACTGGTAGTTGAGAATGGGAATCCGTACAAATATGACAAAATGCTTAACGGTTCATTCCGTAATTTTGTACCTGATCATTACCATCTTGGATATGAAATAATGGCATTCTCATATCTTAATTATGGCAGGGATCTGTGGAAAAGAGCCCTGAATTTTACTGCAAATGAGCCCTTCACAATAAATCCCGTCAACCTGAGCCTGAGAAAAAGTGAATCCCTGACGAAAAAGAGGTTGTTTAAAACGGCTTTCGACACACTAGGGATCCTGTGGAAAAAGGATGACCAGAATTCGGATTATGAGACCTTCAAAGTACTTAATCCTCCCAGACACAGGGATTTTGTAAATTATTATTCCCCGGTCTCCGCAGGAAAAGACAGCATCATTGCAGTCAGAACTTCCCTGTCCGATCCTCCCTGCTTTGTACTTATCAGGCCATCAAAAAAGGCTGAGAAAAAGATCTATACTCCCGGTTATAGCTATCCCTGGTTCCTTTCATATGCAAAAGGAAAGCTTGTGTGGGTTGAAACACATTCCGATCCCAGATGGGCAAACAGGACATGGGCTGTGATAAAGCTAAAAGATTTACACCAGAATATTACCAGACAGGTTTCAATGAGAACCAGGTATATGTCAGCTTCCATTTCACCTGATGGCAAAAGTATTGCTGCAACAGAGAACACTGTTCAGAACCAGAATAACCTGGTAATACTCGATGCTGCTACCGGCCTTGTTTCCGGGAGCAGACCCTCCCCCGGTAATGCTTTCCTGCAAAAGCCCCAGTGGAGTCCTGACGGGAAGGAGATCACTGTTATTTCCTTAACAGAAAATGGTGAAGGTATATCATCACTCAACGTTGGATCAGGAACCTGGCGTGAGCTTATTAAATCCGGATCCAACGATCTTCAGTCATCATTCCTGAGGAATGATTCACTATTTTTTATCAGCTCGGTTTCAGGAACAGATAATGCATATCTGATGACTCCCGAAGGAAAAATAAAATCACTTACCAGATCGAGATTCGGGATAAGCGACCTGAGCATTAACGGCAGCTCATTGCTCTTTGCCGATTACACCTCATCCGGCAGTAATATCAGCATTACATCAATACCCACCGGCAGCCTGGAAGCTGAACCTCCCTCCAGTTCAGCTTCCTATCTGATAAACAGCATTACTTCACCTCCCGAAGCAGCTGCTCCTGAGGTAAATAAAGCATACCTCCCGGTAGCCTACCATAAATGGCAGCATCTGTTCAGGTTTCACAGCTGGATGCCTTTTTACGCAGATATTGAAACAGTGACCAGTGATCCGACTATGATCAGACCGGGACTTACACTTTTGTCACAGAATAACCTGAGCACCCTGACCTCATCGTTCGGCTATGAATATTCTGATAATATGCATAAGTTTCATTCCAGCATCAAATGGTCAGGATGGTACCTGGTGCTTGAATCAAGGATTGATTACGGAAATCCTCCCTCAATTGAGAAATTCAGGGAGCAGGTTGCCGATCCGGCAGATGTATTCAGGAACTATAAGGTAATAAGTACGGTTTCCCTGCCGCTTGTCTTCCAGGGCGGGAGGTTCACCCAAAACCTGTACCTGTCAGCTTCATCGGCATACAGCAATGACTATATCTACCTGAAAGAAAAAGGTTTTTATGATAATGGACAGAATGAGATAACAGGAAGGCTCTATCTCTCCAATTATCAAAGGTCTTCGGTCCGCGATATCTACCCCAGATGGGCACAGATCATTGACCTGAGTTATTCATACTATCCGTTTGACAGGGATATTTACGGAGATCTTATTACGGCACGAAGCGCATTTTATTTTCCTGGAATTTTGAGAAACAATAGCTTGAGGCTGCGTTATGAGTATGAAGATCAGCATCCTAAGAAGTTTATTCTTGGCAACAGGGCTCTGTTCCCAAGAAGCTACACCGATATTATCTCCAAAACCCATGATTTCATCTCAGCCGATTACTTTATGCCGCTGGCCTATCCTGACTTTAATCTTGCCAGCCTGATATACCTGACAAGGATACGCGCAGATCTGTTTTATGACAGGTCGGAAGCTGATGGAAATTATGTCATCGAGAACGGCACAATGACCTACCACGATTATGCTGAAACATTCAGATCATTCGGAATACAGCTTATGACCGATTTTTATGCCTTCCGGATGCCATTCCTCGTCTCAGCTGGAATTGAGGCAGCATGGCGGTATTTAGGGGAAGTACCTTACCTGAAGGCTGTTTTCAATATTGATCTTTTCGGGATGAGTATCGGTAAAAGAGGGGTAGGGCGGATAAGATGATCAGAAGTTTCTGGCTGTTTTTTTAATAAGTTCCCAGGCTTTACCAACATGCTCCATTGTCACATTTGTCTGGCCAGTGACCATCCTCAGGGTATAAATGCCGTTTATGCTGGTATGAGTCAGATATATTTTGCCTGAATCATTTAGCCGGTGGTTCAGTGCCTCATTTATCC
>JAUZNW010000005.1 GCA_030706785.1 Bacteroidota bacterium
TGATTGCTTCTTCATTTGCATTTAGAACGATATCATATATGGCCTTTTGACGTTCGGTATATTTGCCGGAAACCGGATAGGTCCTTGTTATGTCGGCACAATACATGTCCTTTTCAGCGCCGCAATCCACTACTACAAGGTCACCGGCTTCCATCTTTTTTGAGTTTTCCATCCAGTGAAGAACGACTGAATTTATACCCGATCCGATGATGGTCGGAAAGGAAAGAGATTTCGAGCCATTCACTGAAAAAACATATCTTACAACCGCTTCAAGCTGGTATTCATACATATCCGGTTTAAGGGAGCGTATTGCCTCTCGCTGGGCTTCGGCTGTGATTTCCACTGCCTTCCGGGTCAGCTCAATTTCTGCAGGTGATTTTACCGATAACATCGGTTTGATTATTGTTGAGGGAGATAAAACAGTGAAAGTTGCGCCATGGTCCCTGGCCATTTTTATCAATTGCTCATTATCTGATAAGGGTGCATTAACCAGTGCTGGTTTTTCCATATCAATGTAAACTGTTTTTAAAGGCGAAACCAGCAGGCGTCCTGTAAATTCCTGTGCAAATTGGGAAGAACCTGTCTCTTCCAGACCATACTTTGTTTTTGCACCCTCTATGCCAATGGTCTGCGCATCCCAGTTAACCCTGGCGGAGTTTAAAGGCCTGATGAACAATACTTCATTTGTGGCGGAAAGTGCACCTGTACCTGAAACCAGGTCATTAGATAGTAATACCAGGGTGCAGCCTGGCTCATCAATACCTGTGAGGTAATAGAAATTCCCGCCTCTTCTTGAAACATCGAATCTGGCATTTGGATCACTGGTTCTGAGTATCATTACGCTTCCCGGAACCATCCTGCTTATCACCTCTTTCCTGCGGTTCATGAATTCCTGTGCTGTCTGGGAATTGCTGGCGGTTGAAATGCCCGTAAAGGTCAGAACCATCGTCAGAACAAAGTGTATGGGTTTCATAGCTAAGGATTTATTGTTATATCAAATAAAATCAATATTCATGAATTATCAAATAATAATTGTTCGTTGCAGATACCGGAGATTCTAATTTTATAAATTTACCCTGAATAGATTTCTTCATGAAAATCCGCGTCCTGATCTGCACTTTTTTTCTCTTACTTATATTATTTGGCTGCAGGGAAAGCCCTTCTGACCATAAAACGGTGTTGACGCAGATTGGTAATGCACTGGATATGGGGAATTTTAACAGGGTAAAGTTACTTGCTGATTCGGTCAGGAAATTCTGTGGTAAAGATCTGATCCTGAATGCAAAAGCTGATTCCTTTTTACAGATTGCTGACAGGATTGCGCTTGATTTTTCTATCCCGGAAGAGGAGATAATTGCAGAACTGAAGGAAAAAGTCGGAGATTTCCAGCCCGGGGAAAAAGCTTCATGGGAGAAAAATAACTGGCTGGAATGCAGGACAATAAACGGCGAAAAAAGATATTTCAAGAGAGCAGTCTCAAACCTGAATCTTATCAGGCACTTCAGATATGAGCGGGAATACTATGACTCCCTCGACTCACAGGATCCTGAGATGGTACATCGCAGAAATAACATTCTGGAGGTTATCTCTGCATCTCAGCAACAATTCGCTCCTGTTGTTCCTGTAGAAATGACTATCGACTATACAATAACTGTCAATTCTGATGCGGTGCCGGCAGGAGAAACTGTCAGATGCTGGCTGCCATACCCCAAAGAAAATCATTCAAGGCAACAGAACGTCAGACTTCTTTCAACATCCCAGACCCGGTACATCATTTCTCCGGATTCGTCTGTTCACCGCAGCATTTATATAGAATCGAAGGCAAAAAAGGGGACACCTCTTAAATTCAGCGTATCATACAGTTATCAGTCCTCAGGGCAAAACTTTAAATTATCCGGCATCAAAATTCTTCCTTATGATACAACCTCTGCGCTTTACATGAAATATACTTCTGAGCAGCTGCCACATATCTGTTTCAACCGAAATGTAAAAGAACTTGCCGACAGTATTATCGGGGATGAAAAAGCACCCAATGAAATTGTCAGGAAGGTTTACATGTGGTTCAGCAAAAACATCCCTTGGACCAGGGCTCTGGAATATTCAATAATGCCAAATATTCCTGAGTATGTCCTTAAGAACAGGAGAGGAGATTGCGGAATGCAGACATTCCTTTTCATGTCAATTCTACGCTTTAAGGGCATACCTGTAAAATGGCAAAGCGGCTGGAAGGTCCCTCCCTTCGGGAAGAATCTCCACGACTGGTGTGAGGTTTATTTTGAAGGTCCGGGCTGGGTGCCTGTCGATGTATCATACGGGCTCCAGTATTCAGACAATCCGCAAGTCAGGGATTTCTTTATTTCCGGTATCGATTCATACAGGCTGATAGTAAACGATGGTGTTTCGGGAGAACTTTTCCCTCCAAAGAAATTCCTGAGGAGCGAACCATATGATTTCCAGCGCGGAGAGGTTGAATGGAGGGGTGGTAATCTCTATTTTGACAAATGGGACTATGAAATGAAAATCACATACAGGGAATTATGATATACAATAAGTTCTTTGGTGATCGAATATTAACGGTACTTTTTATTCTCGCATTGATGACACCTGGTTGTCACAGGAATAATCCCAGGGCTGTTAATAATATATCTGAATCTTTTAAAGATGAATTAGATTCGATCGGCATCATTATGGTACCTGATCTTCGTGAGGGTATTTATGATGTAGACCTCCGGCAGGGCAGCTCCGGCCTGGTTCTAAAGGGTGAAACCGATCTGCCTGCCGCAAAAGCTGCAATTACGGGATTGCTTAAAAACAAAGGTGTTGTTTATACCGACAGCCTTGTGGTACTTCCTGATACGACAATAATAATCAAACACTGGGGATTGGTTAGTGTAAGTGTCTGCAACATAAGGCTTTTCCCGTCGTACGATGCGGAAATGGTATCTCAGGCGCTTATGGGAACTCCTGTGAAAATACTTAAAAAGGAGGGAGACTGGTTCAATGTACAGACACCGGATATGTACCTTGGCTGGGTGGATACTGATGCTATAGAGTCGAAAACCTTAAAGGAATTTTCCAGATGGAAGGCTTCATCAAGACTGTTTTATATTAAAAAGACCGGAGATATCCATGCTGATCAGTTATCAGCCAGGCAGGTGTCAGATATTATTGTAGGGTGTATAATCGAATTAGCCGGTGAATCAGGTAACCTCTACTCGGTAGTTCTGCCTGACGGCCGGAAAGGATTTATAAACAAAGGTGATGTTATTCCTTTTGAAAAGTTGTCGCCCGAGACCTACCTAACCGCGGAGAATCTCAGAAACAGTGCAGAGTCCTTTATGGGGATACCCTACCTGTGGGGAGGGACCTCTTCAAAGGGGTTTGACTGCAGCGGTTTTGTCAAAACTGTTTATTTTCTCAACGGAATGATCCTTTCAAGAGATGCTTCTCAGCAATTCCTGCACGGAACAAGAATCAGAAGGTCTTTTTATCCCGATTCACTTAAAACAGGTGATCTTCTTTTCTTTGGCTCATCGAAGAACGGAAGGCCAAGGGCAACACATGTAGGAATGTATCTGGGTAATACGGAATTCATCCATTGCTCCGGGATGGTCAAGATCAACAGCCTGGATTCAACCCGGTCAAATTTCAGCAGGTTCCGGAGGAATTCCTTCCTGGGGGTGAGAAGGATCCTCGGTGCTCCTGCAGGAAAGGGATTAATTCCTGTTTCAGAACACACATGGTATAAATAAATCATAATGATGAATAAGAGGGAATTCATAAAGTACAGCAGTTACCTGGTCGGAGGGACCATCCTTGGCAATAAGGTCAGTGCATCGGTACCGTTCTTTTCTGAAAGGCAGAAAAGCAGAAGGAAAAATGGCAGGCTGACTCTCAGGTTTACCCCCTACACTCTACAGCTCAGACACACTTTTACACTGGCAACAAGCTCAAGGACAACGACTCCCGGCATGCTGACAGAAATCGAATATGACGGTTTAACCGGATATGGTGAAGCTTCGATGCCGCCATACCTTGGGGAGAGCCAGGAATCCGCCGGAAAATTCCTGTCACTGTTAAATCTTTCACAGTTTACTGATCCTTTTCTGCTGGTCGATATACTTGACTATGTTGAAAATGTGATGCCCGGTAATTACGCGGCAAAGGCATCGATTGATATTGCCATGCATGACCTTATCGGAAAGCTTGTTGGAGAACCATTTTACAGATTGTTCGGTCTCAACCGCGCAAAAGCACCTCTTACGAGCTTCACGATCGGTCTTGATAGTCCTGATATTATCCGGCAGAAAGTTGCTGAGGCAGAACCGTATAAAATATTGAAAGTAAAACTGGGGAGGGATAATGACAGGGAAATGGTTGAGGTTGTCCGATCCCTGACTGATAAGCCATTATGCGTTGATGTCAATCAGGGCTGGAAGGACCGGGCCTACGCCATTGAAATGGCGAACTGGCTTAAGGAAAAGGGTGTGGTATTCCTTGAACAGCCAATGCCAAAGGAGATGAAGGATGATATTGCCTTCCTGACACAGAAGAGTCCCATGCCGGTTATCGGGGATGAAGCGATCCAGAATGTTGGTGACCTTATAAAAAACCGGGATGTTTATTCCGGGATAAATATAAAGCTTATGAAATGCGGGGGATTGAATGCTGCTATGAAAATGATAAATGTTGCAAGGGCTTTTAATATGAAGGTAATGATTGGCTGCATGACCGAGACCTCCTGCGCTGTTACGGCTGCAGCACAGCTTTCACCCCTGGTTGACTGGTGTGATCTTGACGGAAACCTGCTTATAAGCAACGATCCGTTTGAAGGACTCACCATTACCGAAGGCAAAGTCACACTGCCGGACAGGCCAGGCATTGGCGTAAGAAAAATAGCCTGAATAATCGTGAAATCTTCCGGATAGTCAACTGTCAGTAAGTTTTAATCTCGAAAGTAACCGGAACACTGAACCATACAGGTACGGGTTTCCCGTTCTGCCTTCCGGGTTTCCACCTGGGAAGCGATGAAACCACTCTTAAAGCCTCCTCATCAAGAGAGGGATGGACCTTCCGGATTACTTCAAGCCTTTTTACAGATCCGTCAGACCATACAGCAAACTTGATGAACACTTTCCCCTGGACAAGGTTTTCAAGTGCTTCCGGCGGATATTTTGTATTATCTGCTATGAATTTCAGTAGAGCCTGATAACCTCCGGGAAACTCAGGTTGCTCTTCAACAAAAATTAATGGTTCAGTTTCCTCAGGAACCCCGGTAACCGGATTTGCATAAGCAATGGAATCAATATTGCCGGTATTGTCTATAACGGCCTTATTTACTACAGAGTCACCAATAAAATCATTGATCATCAGGTTGGTCACGTCCATTGTGTCATCAACAATCCTGGGTTCAACATAGGTATAACCAGCCGGAGGTGCGGCAGGCTTCTGAGGCTCGGGCTGGACTATTTTCCCCGGGTCAATCAGGTTTTCCGTCTGAATTACAACGAAAGTACCGGGTTCGATCCTGCCTTTAGCCGGCTCCGGAGCCAGAACGAACATCAGAATAAAAGGAAGTGAACTGAGGGTGATCCCACCAAGGAGTGAAATTATAGCTGCAGATTTGTATCTTCTACGGAGATCATAAGCTCCGTACATCCTGTTGCGATTCGCGAAAATGATCTCATCAAATTCCGGAACCTTACTATCGATCCTCTTCATTTTTAATAGTTTAAAAGGTTGATAAACTTCACACAGGCCAACCGGATTGCAACTATGTCAAAGAAGAGATACCTATTAAAATAGGCACAAATTTGGTGCCAATCATGCGTTGAAATGATGAATTATTGAGGATGTGCTACGCATTCAGAGGCGATAGACTATTACATCGCCTATCGCCTATTATACATAATACATTCTTTCCTGTCGCCTTTAATGCTTACTTCAGCCCGAACCTGTAGCTGAATTTGATGAGGAATACGTTGTTAAGGTGATAGTTATCGTCCTGCCTGTACAGCCTGTGGTTGAACAGATCTCCAAAATCATTGAAGAAATCCAGATTGCCGGTGGAATTATATCCGTTTCTTGTCTGGCTCCAGACAAGGTAAACCGAGGATCCGGGTGAATATTCCCATCTTAACACAAGATTGGAAAGGAATGCCTTGTAATTAAAATCCATTTTGTTGAACGTATAATCTTCGGACCCGTCAGTGTTTTCATCTATGCTGTAATTGTCAGGTTTTTCCGTTAACTGGCCTGAAGTATAAGTATGAAACCGGTCACTGTATCTGTCAGCCATAGGGTTTGTGATATACTTGAAATCATAATACTTCCCTGAAGCTATAAAAGGCTGGCCCCAGTACTGAATTGTAAGATTGGGGCTCAGGTTAAGGTTTACCCTTAGTGATGAACTGATTGTTTTTCTCTTGATACTACCGAAAATATACCTGTCATTGTTATTGTACGTCAGATTGTCAACATACTGAAGCTCACTGAATGATTTGCTGTAAGACGGACTAATAGTGAATAACAGATAATTGGTGGGTTTATAAGAGAGATCCGTTCCCGCGTTCAGGTTCCAGGAGTCCTTCTCCCAGCCATCTGATCCGTTAAAGTAAATGCTGTAAGTGAATTTTTTATGATAATCCGATGAAAAACCTATTCTTGCACTTGTGTTTCCGGGCAATTTCATCATCGGGCCGCCACGAAGCATTCCTGTGGAGAGTGAGGTACCGCTTAAATTACCGCCGGTCCATACACTCCAGTAATTTTTTAATTCTGTTGAAGCATTCCATTCAAAACCCATACTTGTCACATCGCCGCCAAAATTGTTCATCAGAAAAATATCGCCATTGATATTGAAATTCCTGTAAATCCATTTCGGATCCCAGAGACTGTATCCGGCGACTATAACGGATATGATTTGATCTGCTTCACGTAAATAACCCAGGTCATTGGTTTCGAATCCCGGAGTCTTCCAGGTGACGGCTCCCAGAAGAAAAAGATGTCCGTTCAGCTTCTGTATCTGCATTCTTCCGCCTGAACCCATGAGCGAGGTACGGGTTGTGTCATATTTAGTATAATCATTATCAGGCCTTTGAAAATACCGGGCAGAGGACCGTTGTGTGTAATCAAGAGCTTTCTTTGATCCGTTGACCTGGCTGAAAGCAGCATTCAGATTGAACATCCATTTTTTGTCTTTTGTGTACTGTGTAAAATCGAATCCGCCTGAATATGCAGATTTATGCATAAAATCAGCAAGATTTGAATCAAGGTAACGGTTGGTACCTGTCAGTATTCCGCCGATGATTGTTCTGCCTTCATTGATATCTTTTTGCACCCTGCCAACAAAATAATTGGTAAGAGGCTCAACGGTTTCATATGTTCTTTTCCCTTCAGAATCAATTTTAGCCTTTTCCTCAGCTGTAACAGCTTCAATGAAACCAATTGATAGTCCATTTTTTGTCTTTCCTGTCAGTTTCCCTGCGCCGATTATACTTGTTGCTATCGGTATATCGGCGTGTAAACCGCCGCTAAGATCAGGATTTCCATGGGGAGCCCGGCCTATTCGTCTCGAATAAAACAGGTTATCATTTCCGACATCACCGTTTCCGAGCCCGATATTAAAATTTGTAATGTTATTCCCCTCAATGAAAAATGGTCGTTTTTCACTGAAAAAGGTTTCATAAGCTGTAAGATTTACGACAGATGGGTCCGCTTCAACCTGCCCGAAGTCGGGATTAAGTGTGAGATCCATGGTCATATTGTTCGTTATCCCGATCTTTGCATCCAGCCCTCCGTTGAGCCCGAATTTTCTGCCTTTATCCCTGAAAGGATTTTCCGGTTCTGCCCTGAAGGTTTCAGCCTTTACCACGCCGTAAGGAGTTACATCAAGGATTTTTCTCGGTTTTATCCCTTCAAGCCCTGTCAATTCTCCCATCAGATGAATAAACTCGGATGCATCCCGGGGAATGTGCTGCCAGAAAGACTGTTCATCATACCTGTAAATGATCCTTGCAATGTCAAAGCCCCAGACCTCACCAGAGTTTTTATCAAATCTTAGCTGGCTGAATGGTATTCTCATCTCAGCAATCCAACCTTCCTTATTGATAGATGTTCTCACCCACCAGTTTGGATCCCATGAAGAATCCTGATTCTGGCCGTCATTTGTAAACATCTGATCATATTTTACTCCGGATGAGCTGACGCCGAAAAGAAAACCCGTACGAAGATCATGAAAGCTGTCAATGATGATTCCAACAAGATCACCGTCAGCCTGATCACGTCTTGTTAAACGGTTTACAATACTGTCAGGGCTGGTATCAAAAGACCTGATGGCAACGTAAAGGTTATCAGCATCGAAAAGAATCTTGAAATCAGTCCTCTGGATTGAAGGTTTTCCGTTATATGGTCTGTTCTGGGTAAACTCATCAGCCCAGGTTCCCTCCTTCCATGCCTCATCATCGAGAATTCCATCAATAGCCGGAGCATTTGATATCCTGGTTGCCTTGTATTGCCTCTTTTCAGGCGTTTGCCCGAGGGTGCTATAAAAGACCAGGAACAGACAAAATATCGAGATCAGAATTCTTTTCATACAATCCAAAGAGCATTCGGCAAGACATTAAGGAAGTCATCTTAACTACTTCAGTCCGAACCTGTAACTGAATTTGATAAGAAACACGTTGTTAAGGTGATAATTATCGTCATGTTTGTACAGCCTCCGGTCAAAAAGATCTCCAAGGTCATTGATATAATCCATATTCCCGGTTGGATTGGATCCGTCCCTTGTCTGGCTCCAGACCAGATATATTGATGAGCCCGGAGAATATTCCCATCTTATTACAAGGTTTGAAAGAAATGCCTTATAGTTAAAATCCATTTTACCGATAGTATAGTCTTCGCCTCCATCCATGTTCTCATCTATGCCGTATTCATCCGCCCTGGAAGTTATCTGATCCGGAGTATAGGTATGGAACCGGCTGGTATATTTATCAGCCATGGGATCAAGGATATATTTATGGTCATAGTATCTGCCTGAGGCCACAAACGGCTGTCCCCAGTACTGAAGCGTAAGTTCAGGATTCAGATTATAATTGATCCTCAGTGATGCACTTACTGTATTCCTGTCAATACTGGCAAAGATATATCTGTCAGTATTATTAAATGTAAGATTGGTAACATACTGAAGGTCGGTGTAGGATTTGTTATAACTGGGGCCGAGAGTAAACGAGAGGTAGTTTGTAGGCTTATAGGAAATATCCAGTTCGGAATAGCTGTTATGATAATATTTTTCAAATCCCTGATTATAGTTCGTGAAGAAATTCACTCCGAATTTCTTCCTGTTGTCTGATGAAAAACCTCCTCTGATATTCATAAATCCGGGAGTTCTCATCATCGGTCCGCCCCTGAGCATGGTTCCGTCAAGTGCATTAAGCCCGATATTACCACCCCCCCAGGCACTCCAGTAGTTTTTCAGATTGATGTTGCCATTGTATTCAAATATTTTAAGAAGAGAGTTTCCTCCAAAATCAAATACACCAACGACATCACAATTAAGATTATAGTTCCGGTAAATACCCTTTGGTTCCCATTGGTTATAACCAATCCATGCAACCGAAATTATCTGGTCGGCACTTTGCATGTAACCAAGGTCGTTCGTTTCAAATCCCGGAGTCTTCCAGATAACGACTCCCATAAGGTGGATATGTCCATTATTCTTTGAGATCATCATCCTTCCCGCGTTTCCAAACAACGAGGTTCGATTAGGATCCAGCCTTGCATAGTTCTTGTCGGGACGCTGGTAATATCTTGCTGATGACATTTGCGTTTGCTCAATAGCCTCCTTCGTCCCGTTTACCTGGCTGAAAGCTGTATTAAGGCTGAACATCCAGCTCTTGTTCTTAGTGTACTGCGCAAAATCGATACCGCCGGTATAGGCTGATTTGTGCATTGTACTGGCCAGGTTTTCATTAAGCGCCCTGTTCGTTCCGGTGAAAATCCCGCCAATTATTGTCCTTCCTTCATTGTAATCCTTTTGTACCCTGCTTACTAGGTAATTGGTCATAGGTTCTACTGTTTCGTAGGACCTCGCGCCGTCAAGGTCTATTTTTGCCTTTTCCTCTGCAGTCACAGCTTCAATAAAGCCAAGTGAAAGGCCGTCCTTGGTCTTCCCGGTCAGTTTGGCAGCACCGAGGATGGATGTAGCGGTTGGGATCTCAACAGATCCTATTTCCGTATTTGCATTTCCCTGGGGCCTGCGGCCAATGCGCCTGGAATAAAACAGATTATCGTTCCCGATATCTCCATCACCTATACCCATATTGAAGTTCGTGATGTTGTTCCCTTCAATAAAGAATGGCCTTTTCTCCTTGAAGAAGGTTTCATACGCCGAGAGGTTGACCTCTGAGGGGTCAGCTTCAACCTGCCCGAAATCGGGATTTATGGTCAGGTCCATGGTCATGTTATTTGTAACCCCGATTTTAGCGTCAACACCGCCATTCAAGCCATATTTCCTGCCCTTCTCCCTGAAAGGATTTCCGGGCTCTGCCTTGAATGTCTCAGCTTTTCCGACCGCATAGGGAGTGACATCAAATATCTTCCTTGGCTTTATCTGTTCCAGTCCGGACAACTCACCGAACATATGAACGATTCCAGGTGAATCCTTCGGAATATGCTGCCAGAAGCTCGTTTCATTTTTTCTGAACAATATCCTTGCAACTTCCAGACCCCAGATATCTCCTGAGTTCTTGTCAAACCTCACCTGACTGAAAGGGATTTTCATTTCAGCAACCCATCCTTCACCGTTGATCGATGTTTTTACCCACCAGTTCGGATCCCACGAGGAATCCTCATTCTCGCCGTCGTTTGTGAATGTCTGGTCATACTTGACCCCGCTTGAGGTGATACCAAACAGGAAAGCGGTCCGAAGGTCATGGAAGCTGTCAAGTATGATGCCAACAAGGTCACCGTCGGGAGTATCACGCCTTGTAAGCCTCTGAACAATGCTGTCAGGGCTGGTATCATAAGCCTTGAAGGCAGCATAGAGATTATCGTCGTCAAATAAGATTTTGAACTCCGTTCTCTGCGAAACTTTTCCTCCGTTATACGGTTCAAACTGTGTAAAATCATCTATCCAGGTTCCCTGGTTCTTCCATGCATCATCATCGAGGATCCCGTCAATCACAGGAGCGGTTGTAATCTTTTCTGCCTTATACCTTTTCTTTTCAGGAGCCTGTCCGGTTGCGCCCGAGAATAATAAAAGGATGACAGAAAGGGAGGTTAAAATTCTTTTCATGAAACTGCTGCTTATTGGGTTATTTTTCCCACTAATGACGTGTAATATTGAGAAATGATGCAAAAAACTGTTATTTAGAATCATTCTCAATTTTTAATATTTATTTAGGCCGGCGAATTTAATAAAAGAAACTTTAAATGAAACCTGCCTTATAAAAAGTAAGATCAAATTCATTATCTTGGACTAAAATCTTTTGACTATGATTTCACGCAGATCATTTCTTGAAAAGGGTGCGGCTGCCACAGCTGGTGCCATAATTGCTCCCGCCGTCTTCGGAAGAGGCCTTTTAAATGAAAACCCTTCACCGTTGAAAGGGAAGAAGGTGCTTTTTGTATGGGGAGGATGGATGGGTCATGAGCCTGACAAATGCCGGGATATTTTTGTTCCGTGGATGAAATCGGAAGGAGCGGAAGTAACAGTCTCAGACACCCTTGATGCCTATGTTAACTATGATCTGAAAAATGATTTCGATCTGGTTATACAGGCCTGGACAATGGGAACAATAGATGCCAAACAGGAAAAAGCCCTGGAAGATGCTGTTAAAGCCGGGACCGGGCTTGCAGGCTGGCATGGAGGACTGGGAGATTCATTCCGAAACAACACTGAATACCAGTTCATGGTAGGCGGACAATGGGTGGCGCATCCGGGAGGAGTGATCGATTACAGGGTTAATATTGTTGACCATAAGGATCCCGTGACCAAAGGATTGATTGATTTTGATATGCATTCCGAGCAGTATTACGTTCATGTGGACCCGAACGTAAAGGTACTTGCCACCACAACTTTTACGGACAAAAATGCCGACTGGATCGGAGGGAATGTGGTGCCTGTCACATGGAAGAAATATTACGGAAAGGGAAGAGTATTTTATTCCTCCCTCGGTCATGTGGCAGCTGATTTCGACGTCCCCCAGGCACTTGAAATCATGAAACGCGGCATTCAATGGGCATGCATGAGCAAATATGAATCCTTGGAGACCTGGAAACAGCCGGTATATGGGAAATTGCGGTGACTCCCATAACAACAAAACTTAAAATTGTGTAATTTAATAAGTCAACCTTCTCCTCCATAATGGGGAGGAGAACTCCTGACGTTTACAGTCAGGGGGAAAGCGGTGGATATCATTGCATATGTTTAATCGTACAGTTTTATGAACTCATAGTTATTTCCCTGGTAATTAAGGAACTTTATGAAATCAGCCTGGGAAATAATTATTGAAGCTGTATTGACATTCGGGTGAAAGGCAAGGCGTTCAAACTCCTGAAGCTTTTCATCGATGAAGACATGCACATGCTTTTCACTGTCGTTTATAAGTCCGAAGGGGGAGACTGATCCGGGCTCCACTCCAAGATACCTGTTCAGCCGCTGGTCGGATGCAAATGTCAGCTTACCCTGCCTGAGCCGCTTTTCAAGGTCATGGATATCAAGCTGCCTGAGATGTTCAAGTATTACCAGGTAATGCCTGTTCCCTTTATGGTTCCTGAAAAAGATGTTCTTGCACCTTCCCGAGTTGTAATCCTTCCAGTAGATCATGGCATCCTCAATGGTTGCAACAGGCGGATGCTCATGATATTCAAAGCTGACCGAAAGCTTTTCAAGAAGCTCGTAGAGTTCTTTTTGTCCTCTCATCGTTCCACCTCATTAAACAGCGTATCATTCTCATCACCGGGCCTGTATCCGGTATCCTCAGACAGATTGTACTTTCCGTAGGCTTCGGTTGCCAGGCGGTCGCACAACTCATTCTCAGGAGTGTTGTTATGTCCTTTTATCCACACGAAACTTACTTTATGCTGCCGGTACACCTTCAGGAATCTCTTCCAGAGATCGCAATTCTTTTTCTTTTTGAAGGACTTTGTTTCCCATTGAAATACCCAGCCTCTGGTGACCGCATCCGCCACATATTTTGAGTCGGTATATATAACCACTTTACTTCCGGGTATCTTAAGGGCTTCCAGGCCGACGATAACTGCAAGCAGCTCCATACGGTTGTTGGTTGTAAGACGGAAACCTTCCGATTTTTCAAGCCGGTGTCTCCCGTAAATAAGCACCACGCCGTATCCGCCCGGGCCCGGATTCCCGCTTGATGCACCGTCGGTATAGATTGTTATTTCACCTGACATGTTTCAGTATGATCCCGGTGTTGGTAAGGAAGAGCTTAATAGCGATTGAAAGGAGAATCACCCCAAATACCTTTTTCAAGATCTGCAATCCTCCATGGCCCAGAAATTTTTCGAAGAAGGCTGTAAGGCGGAGAACAAGGTAAATGACCACCATATTAAGCACCAGAGCGATGAAGATGTTTATAGTATGGTACTCAGCTTTCAATGAAAGTATGGTCGTTATTGAACCCGCACCTGCAATAAGAGGAAATGCTATAGGGAATACCGATCCGCCTCCATGCGAATCTGTTTTGAAAAGCTCAACTCCCAGTATCATTTCCATAGCGATGAGGAAAATAATGAAGGAACCGGCAATGGCGAATGAAGATACGTCGATGCCGAAAATCCCGAGCAGCGGGCTGCCGATAAACAGGAACGCCAGTAAGATAAGAAAAGAAACAACTGTAACTTTCCAGGGATGTACATCGCCTGATTTTGATTTTAAATCGATAATAATAGGAATAGATCCCGGTATGTCAATAATGGCAAACAGGACCATGAAAGCTGCCAGGATTTCAATGATGTCAAAATGCATAGTTTACTGCACTATATCCATTTCATCAACCAGGCGTTTTGCTCCTGCATAAATATCTATCGTCCAGAGGACACACCTGATATCGACAGCAATAGTCCTCTGGAGAGCCGGTTCATATGCAACATCCCCGCTCATTGCCTCCCAGTTCCCATCGAATGCAAGCCCGATAAGCTCGCCGTTCGCATTCATGACCGGGCTGCCCGAATTACCCCCTGTAATATCATTGGTTGTGAGGAAACAAACCGGCATGTATCCTTTTTGCGATGCATATCTTCCAAATTCCTTTTTGTTGTTCAGGTCGATAAGTCTCTGGGGTAGCTCAAATTCATAATCTCCCGGTTTATATTTGTCCACAACTCCCTGCATTGAGGTGTAGTACTTATAGGTAACGGCATCTTTAGGGTCGTAACTTTTTATTGTCCCGTAAGTGAGCCTCATGGTGAAATTGGCATCGGGGTATAATGTCTTGTCCGGCATCATCTCCCGGAGGGCTGCAATCCAGAGCCTTCTTCCCTTCGTCAGGTCATCGTCAAACCTGCTTAGCTCCCTGGACACTTCACTGCTTACCTTGTTTATTGACTGGCTAGCCAGGTAAACCGGATCATTCTCAAGAACCTTCTGACTGGGTTTTTCAAGAAAGGCATTAAGCCTGGATTCATCAGCAAATACCGACCTCGCGAACATGTTGTCAATGAATTTATCAATATTACCTTTGAATTTTTTATCCACAATATTCGCGTAGAAATCAGGATGGAATTTTGCAGGGATGTCACTCCTGTAAAGATTTAGCATGGCTTTCATCACCTTCTGGTCGGTAGGGGGATTATAATTCTTGTAGAATGACCTTGAAAAATCCTTTACCCTTGCAGCTGCATCAGTAACCTTTTGATTATCTCCTGATTCGAGTGCATTGATCAACATTGAAGCCATTCTTCCCATACCAAGGAGCTCACATCCCTGGCTGAAGCACTCACTGATATACTGCTGGGCATTGGCGAATTGGGCCCTTCCTTCCTCAGCTGTCCGGATAAGATTCAGGGCATCACCATATTTTGCCTTCCTTGCAGGATCTTCAGTAACCCATTTATTGAATTGATCTTCAATCTGCTCTTTCTTTGCCTTAACATTAAGCCTCTGAAGCCCGGCCAGCTGACCTATAGAATACTTCCAGTAATTTGATGATCCCGAGTATTTGGATGCATATTGAATATCCACTTTCTCACTGGCTTTCATGTCTGCCATAAGGATGTCCTGCCTTATTCCACGGATCTTTATTCTGTTCGGATGGGTTATCTTGAGGAGCTCATCCACTTCATATGAAGTTGCATACCTTTGAGTCCTTCCAGGGTATCCGAGGATCATTGCATAGTCGCCTTCATTAAGGTCCTTTATTGACACTTTAAGCCAGTTTTTAGGCTTGAGCGGAATATTTTCCTTTGAATAGGGAGCTGGCTTCCCGTCGGGACCGGAATAAACTCTGAAAACGCTGAAGTCAACCGTATGGCGAGGCCATTCCCAGTTGTCGGTGTCAAAGCCGAACTTACCTATTGATGAAGGCGGAGCGCCAACAAGCCTTACGTCATTATACCGTTGATAAACAACAAGATAGAAGTTATTTCCTCCGTAAAAACTTTGCACCTGTGCCGTATAGTCAGTTCCTTCAGTGGCCCTGGTTTCAATTTCGGAACGCACTTTATTTATCGCTGAATTCCTTTCCTGTTCACTCATTTTATCATTTATGGCAGCTAGCACCTTGTCGGTGACATCTTCGATGCGTATAAGAAAAGTCACCGAGAGTCCGGGATTCGGAAGTTCCTGATCCCTGGTCATTGCCCAGTAGCCATCCTTAAGATAATCATGCTCAACGGAGCTGTGGGCCTGTATCTGTCCATAACCGCAGTGGTGGTTTGTGAGAAGGAGTCCCTGCGATGAAACAATCTCACCCGTACAACCACCGCCAAATATTACAACTGCATCCTTGAGACATGCCTTATTGATACTGTAAATGTCTTCAGCCGAAAGTTTGAAACCCAGCCCGGTCATTTTGCCGATATTGAGTTTTTCGATCAGTGGCAGAAGCCACATACCTTCGTCTGCCCTGGCCTTAAATCCCAGGCTTAGAATAAGGATTATTAATACTGCAAGTATTTTTTTCATGTTGTGAAGTATTTAATTATGTGTAAAAAACAATCGACAAAGATAAAGGATTATTTGAGCGTGATATCAGAAATCAAAGGCAAGCTGGGTATTGAAGAGTGTAAAGGATTTTCTGTGATAAGGAGAAAGCCCGTGCTTCAGAAGTGCATCCCTGTGAAATTTTGTCCCGTAACCCTTATTCCTTTTCCAGCCGTAGTCGGGATATTCATCGTGAATCTTTTCCATGAATTCATCACGGAATGTCTTGGCGAGTACTGACGCAGCGGCTATTGGAAAGAACAGGCCGTCACCTTTAATTATAGTTTTATATTTAATATCCTTATATGGGAAGAACCTGTTCCCGTCAATGAGCAGGAATTGCGGTTCCTTCGACAGACCTTCAATCGCCATGTGCATTGCCTTGACCGATGCCCGCAGGATATTCATTTCATCTATCTCTTCATTTCCGACAAATGCCACCTTCCATGCTATGGCTGAACTGATTATCTCGTCCCTGAGCTCTTCGCGCTGCTTCGCCGACAGCTTCTTTGAATCATTCAGGACCGGATGCTTGTAGTTTTTTGGCATAATGACAGCAGCTGCAACGACAGGACCTGCAAGGCAGCCCCTTCCTGCTTCGTCACAGCCGGCTTCGATAAGGTTATTGTATAGAAATGATCTGAGCATCAGAGGGTTCTTTCATAAAAGGTCGTCACGCAAATTAAGAATTAAAAACCCGACTTCCAAAAGAGAAATTAACATCTTCGCATTTCAAGGCACAATGCGGTATCTAACAGGTTATTCACCTGTTTTATCAACAATTTGTTAATTATTTTCAGAAGTTACGGTTTTCCTGCTTCCTGAAGGGCTCTTTTATAAGGACTTACACAGATACACGGACCTGTCTGCCGTCAGGCAGGGAAATCACAGGTACACAGAGTCAGGAAATCAAACCTCAGTGGATCTGTGGTTCTCATACAACTAAATTATCCGATATTAAATCATAAAAACAATTCCATGCATCTTGTATCTTGAACCTTACATCTTTTTTCGCCATTGTAATCACGGCGTGCAGAGTGTCTTTTAATTGTTACACAGTAGTACGGTCCTGCTGTCTCACGGGCAGGCTCCACATCCTATGCTCCCTGCTCCTTGCTTAATGCCTGGAATCCTGCCTCTGGTATCTTAAAATTTAGCAAAAGCACTGTGATCTCCAAAATCGTGACCAACTTTACAGGTGACTGGCCGGATTATTTTATGAAAAAAACTAAATTTGCGCAAACTCTGAAAAATGATAACTGGAGATCAGATAAAAGACCTTTCGGAACGCCGCGAAGCGTTGAGGAGGTATCTTTGACATTGATGGCAAGCTGGAACAAATAGCTGACAGGGAACTTGAAACCCAGAAGCCAGGATTCTGGAACGATGCGAAGTCAGCTGAAGAACTTCTCAGAGAAATATCCCGTATTAAAAGCTGGACTTCTGATTTTGAAAGAGTTAATACAGCCTTTGAAGACCTGATTGTTATATACGATTTTTACAAAGAAGGGGAAGCCTCGGAAGAAGAGGTTGACAATCAGTACAAAAAAAGCCTTTCATTAATTGAAGACCTGGAAGTGAGGAATATGCTCAGGAAGGAAGAAGACCAGATGGGAGCAATCCTCAAGATCAACTCTGGTGCAGGAGGAACTGAAAGTAATGACTGGGCTGCAATGCTTCTCAGGATGTACCAGCGGTGGGCCGAGAGAAATGATTACAAGGTTAAGGAGCTGGACTTTCTGCCCGGTGATGAAGTTGGTATTAAGTCGGTGACTCTCGAAATTGACGGGGAAAGGGCTTATGGATATCTTAAGAGTGAAAACGGCGTTCACCGGCTGGTCAGGATATCTCCTTTCAATGCTCAGGGGAAACGGCAGACTACATTTGCTTCCGTTTTCGTAACTCCCCTGGTGGATAACAATATTGAAATTGAGATCAATCCTTCCGATATTACATGGGAAACCTACAGGTCGAGCGGGGCAGGAGGACAGAATGTGAATAAAGTGGAAACAGCAGTAAGGCTGAGGCATCATCCCACAGGCATAGTAATTGAGAACCAGGAAACACGGTCACAGCTCAACAACAAGGAGAACGCCCTGAGAATCCTGAAATCCCAGCTGTACGAAATTGAGCTCAGGAAGCTGAGGGAGGAGCAGCAAAAGATCGAGGGACAGAAGAAGAAGATTGAATGGGGTTCCCAGATAAGATCTTATACGCTTCACCCGTACAAGCTGGTAAAAGATCACAGGACGAGCTATGAGACAAGCAATGTTCTTGCCGTGCTTGACGGAGACCTGGCTGAATTTATCAAATCATATCTGATGGAATTTGCAGGTGTATGAAGAATTTAAATCCCGCACCGCGTCCCATGCACCGCGCTCCTTGCTTTAATAAAGGAACGCTTGGGCTGGAAAGATATGCTTGAATATGGAAAATGACAGTAAACGTGAAGAACCGAAATCTTTTTGATCAGTTCCCCCCTGTTTCAACAAAGGAGTGGATGGATAAGATCAATGCCGATCTGAAGGGAGCTGATTTCAACAAAAGACTTGTGTGGAGGACCGCTGAAGGATTTGACGTGATGCCATTCTACAGAAGAGAAGACCTGGCGGACCTTAATCATATTGATTCTGTTCTTTCCTTATACTTAAAACCGGATTCCAAAGGCAAACCAGACAGCAGGAGGATTGCCATGACAGGAAATTCCTGGCTGATACGGCAGGATATCACTGTTACCGATTTTAGTACTGGAAACCATAAAGCGCTTTCATTGCTCTCAAAAGGGGTCGATTCGATCGGATTTATCATCACCGACCCTGAATCAATAGATGAAAAGCATTTTTATGAATTGCTAAAAGGAATAGATCCGTCAAGTGCAGAGATTAATTTTCTTTCAAACGGAAAGGCTCTTGAAATAATAGATGCACTAATAAAAACAGCGGTAGAATATGGATTTGACGTCTCATTATTAAGAGGCGCAGTCGAAGCTGATCCGCTGGGAAGGCTGATGACTAACGGCACACTTTGCATACCTGTGGATGAGGGTTTTGATTACCTTGCATCCCTTGTCCGGGCAGCATTAACTCTTCCAAATTACAGGAGCTTGCAGATCAATGGTTCCAACTTCGTTAATGCAGGATCAGATTCTGTCCGGGAGCTTGCATTCAGCATTTCGATGGGAGTCGAATACCTCGACCAGCTGACAGGCAGAGGGATAAATGCAGGTGAAGCTGCCGGTAAAATGCGTTTCAGCTTCGGCACCGGATCGGCTTATTTTATGGAAATAGCAAAGCTAAGGGCAGCCCGTGTATTATGGTCTCTCATTGGGGACAAATACCAGCCTGCTGAGAAAGATCCTTTCAGAATGGAAATTCATTCCATCACAAGCGACTGGAATACAACAATGTACGATCCGTACATAAATATGCTCAGAACCCAGACCGAGGCAATGTCTGCCGTTCTGGGAGGAACCGATTCGCTTACTGTAAAGCCATACGATTCTGCTTTCAGGATTTCTGGTGATTTTTCGGAAAGGATTGCCAGGAACCAGCAGCTGATATTGAAGGAAGAAGCTTTTTTCGACAGGGTTGCTGATCCTGCATCCGGCTCTTACTATATTGAGAAGCTCACAGCTCTTATTGCTGAAAATGCATGGAAGCTTTTTCTGGAGATAGAGGAAACGGGCGGGTTTCTCTCAGCCCTCACCTCAGGTTTCATTCAGAAGCAAATTGCGGAATCATCGGCAGCAAAGAAAAACGGTCTCACCAAAAGGAAAGAAATACTTGTCGGGACAAACCTTTATCCTGACCCGGAAGAGAAATTCACACTTAATGAAAATATAAAGTCAAGTCCGCGTCCTTCGGAATTGCAGGATCTATTAATAGAGCCGCTCAGGTCTGCACGGGGATCTGAAGATTTCGAAAAACTACGCCTGGCAGTGGAAAAGGCACCGAAGCGGCCTGTCGCTTTTATGCTTACACTTGGGAACCAGGTGATGAGAAGAGCAAGATCACAATTCTCAGCAGGATTTTTCGGGTGTGCAGGCTACCGGATAATTGAAAGCGACGGTTTCGGTTCCGCTGATGAAGGATGCGAAGCTGCAATCAGATCCGATGCTGATATAGTGGTGATATGCAGCTCTGATGAAGAATATGCTTTATATGCACCGGTGATAAATAAAAAGCTTGAAGGAAAAGCGATTATGGTTGTCGCCGGTAATCCGCCCGATATCGAAGAGCTTAAATCCATGGGTATCAGGAATTTCATCAGCGTCCGGTCGGATGTACTTGAAAGCCTGACATATTTCAATTCATGCCTTGGGATAGGACAGTGAATATTATGTGGAAGATCTATGAGACCAAAATTCAGTCATAACGACCTTTCTTCCAAACAGCTGCATAATGTTGGTTTTGGTGATCCTGCCGGACATGGAGATGAGGAAGCATGGATAACTCCTGAAAAAATTCCTGTTAAAAGGTATTACAGGAAGAGTGATATTGAAGGTATTGGACACCTTTATTATGCTGCCGGGATCCCTCCGTTTCTAAGGGGTCCTTATTCGGCAATGTATGCTGTCCATCCATGGACCATCAGGCAGTATGCCGGATTTTCTACAGCTGAGGAGTCTAACGCTTTCTACAGGAAGAATCTTGCAGCCGGGCAGAAGGGACTGTCGGTTGCATTCGATCTTGCCACTCATCGCGGCTATGATTCGGATCATGAGCGTGTTGCAGGTGATGTCGGCAAGGCAGGCGTGGCTGTAGATTCCGTTCTTGATATGAAGATCCTCTTTGACAGGATACCGCTCAGTAAGATTTCCGTGTCGATGACGATGAACGGTGCAGTTCTGCCTGTCATGGCTTTTTATATAGTCGCGGCACTTGAACAGGGAGCAAAGCTGGAAGAGCTGTCAGGGACGATTCAAAACGATATCCTGAAGGAGTTCATGGTCCGGAACACCTATATCTACCCTCCTGATTTTTCAATGAGGATTATAACTGATATCCTGAAGTATACCGCGGCCAGCATGCCCAAATTCAATTCGATCAGTATTTCAGGCTACCATATGCAGGAAGCGGGCGCAACTTGTGACATAGAACTCGGATATACTCTTGCCGACGGCCTCGAATACCTGAGGGCAGGAATAAATGCCGGTCTTGATATTGATGATTTTGCACCGAGACTGTCATTCTTCTGGGCTGTCGGGATGAATCATTTTATGGAAATCGCCAAAATGAGGGCCGCCAGGATGCTATGGGCAAAGATTGTCAGAAAATTCAATCCGAAGAATCCGAAATCGCTGGCTTTGAGGACCCATTGCCAGACATCAGGGTGGAGCCTCACGGAGCAGGATCCTTTTAATAATGTAGGCCGAACCTGCATTGAAGCAATGGCTGCTGCCCTGGGTCACACGCAGAGCCTCCACACCAATGCTCTTGATGAAGCCCTTGCACTTCCTACTGAATTTTCTGCTCGTATTGCAAGAAATACTCAGATATATCTTCAGGAGGAAACAAAGATATGCAAAGCTGTCGATCCATGGGCAGGATCATATTATGTTGAAACATTAACACATGAGATAGCGAACCGTGCCTGGGAGAATATTGAAGAGATTGAAAGCCTGGGCGGGATGGCGAGGGCGATTGACTCGGGCGTTCCCAAGATGAGAATTGAAGAAGCTGCCGTTAGAACGCAGGCAAGGATCGATTCCGGAAAGCAGGTAATAGTCGGCACAAACAAATACAGGCTTGAAAAAGAGGAACCGCTCGAACTTCTGGAAGTTGATAATACAGCAGTCAGGGAAGCTCAGATAATACGTCTGGCACAGCTGAGGGCTGAAAGAAGTGAAAAGGAGTGCAGGGAGGCTCTTGATGCCATAACCAGGTGTGTCAGCTCCGGTAAGGGCAATCTTCTCGAGTTGGCGGTTAAGGCAGCTTCAAAAAGGGCAAGCCTTGGAGAAATATCCTATGCATGTGAAAAAATTGTCGGGAGGTACAAAGCAGTGATAAGAACTATTTCAGGTGCTTACTCGTCGGAGTATAAGTCCGGCGGTGAGATTGAAGAGGTCAGGAAGCTGGTGGCTCAGTTTGCGCAAAGGGAGGGTCGCCAGCCAAGAATCATGATCGCGAAGATCGGGCAGGATGGCCACGACAGGGGCGCGAAAGTGGTATCAACCGGGTATGCCGACATAGGATTTGATGTCGATATCGGCCCCCTGTTCCAGACACCGGCCGAGGCTGCAAAGCAAGCCGTCGAGAATGATGTCCATGTGCTCGGTGTGTCGAGCCTTGCTGCAGGGCATAAAACCCTTATCCCCAGGGTAATAGAGGAGCTGAAAAAGCTCGGGAGAGAAGATATCCTTGTTGTTGTGGGAGGTGTGATCCCGCCGCAGGACTACAAGTTCCTTTATGATGCAGGTGTAGCAGGCATTTTCGGACCCGGGACATCAGTTGCCAGAGCTGCCAGGCAGATACTCGAAATACTCCTTCACGCCTTTGAATGAAAAAATAACTAACTTGCAGACTAAGTTGCTCATAAATGAAAAGATTACTGTTTTTTATCGTTTTGGTAATTCTTATTCCGGCTGGATGCAAAACAGTTAAACCTGCTGTCGAGGTGCATCAGGCCGATACACAGGTTAAAAGTATTCCACAGGGAACCGATTTTTCAAAGCAGGAGACCTGGATCCTTGGCTATTTCAATCCGGCCCGTTTGTCACAACCGCCCTATTCGGAATGGTATTCAAAGGGATTTAATGAATATAAACCCGATCCGGCCGTAATTGAAAAGCTGTCGAAGGTAAACAAGGACGATCTGTCAATCAAAATCGTAATGGGCACCTGGTGCCCCGACAGCAGGCGCGAAGTCCCGAGGTTCATGCAGGTTCTGGACCAATTGAAATTCCCTTCCGATAAACTGACCTTCATAGGAGTTGACAATGAAAAGCATTCCCCGATCGGAGATTATGAATATCTTAATATCCAGCGCGTCCCTACTTTTATTATCATGAAAAATAATGTTGAAGCTGGACGCATCATTGAGAATCCTGTGGCGTCTTTAGAACAGGATATTCTGAATATTCTGAACAGGAGTGAAAAATAATTATAACTAAGCAGGTCATGGAAGATTTTACGAATAACACAAGTCAGAATCCGGGAGGTCAGACGAGCACCCAGGGTCAGAGACCAATCGGAGGTCAGAACCTGGGGGTTGCGGCCCTTATCACTGCGATAATAACATTTGTTCTTGCAGTCATACCATGCGTCGGCCTTATAGCCATAATACCCGGATTAATAGCAATAGTCCTCGCAGCAATCGGATTATCACGTGCTTCAGCTGGTGAAGCTCCGCGGGGGTTGCTGATTGCTGGATTAATAATCGCGGTGGTTGCCTCAGTTATTTCCTTCTCGCAGATCTTCGTTGCCGGAAGGATCGGCAATAAGTTCCATCGCCAATGGGGTGGCAAGATAGAAAACGTGGTCAACGACGTGCAGGAAAATGTCCTTAAAGACCTGGAAAATGCAAATGTGTCAATCAAGATTGATAGCAGCGGGGAAAAGGTGGAGATAAATGCATCTGTAGGAAAACAGAATCGTGAGAAGGAGCTGGAAAACCTGGAGAAGGCAAACACGCAATCGAATGATACACTGGCAAAAAAGCCGGAAAACAAAAAGCCGGAATCCAAAAAATAGTGATAGTTTGCACCTGACAGAGAGGTTCAGGAATGAACCCTACCTACTTATAAATTTTGTACTTGCCGGAGTAATAGTGTTGATTTTTCTTTATTCCGGCATTTTTTCGCCTGTTAAAGACAATTACCCGGTTGTCTGCATACACGAGAAGCTTACCGGTAAACCCTGCATTTCATGCGGACTTTCTCATAGCTTTTCACTTGTGGTGAGGGGAAGAATATCGGAGGCTCACAAATGGAATGTTTACGGATTGAGGGTGTTTCTCTTTTTCGCCCTTCAGCTTGCATTGAGAGTCGGATTCTCAATTTTCTATATCAGGTACCTGGATACACGAAGGCAGCTCATCACCTATGATATTGCCAGTTCAATAGCACTGTTTGTGGTTTGCTTCCTGCCTTATATTGAATATATATTCAATCTTGTTTTTCCACACTCTTCCCCCTGAAAGAGGTTGGTAAGTCCCCTTTAGGGATTTTAGGGTGGATTTCAATCCAGATCATTCAGGATATCATACAGCAAATTGCTTTCATACCCCCTCGATTGCCCGAATCTCATGAGCTTACCTTTCAGATCAAACTGATTTTTGGCCTTGATGGTTTTCCTGTGCTCATATAAGATATCCTTTACTGTCTGCCGGTACAGATCTTCGTCAAGCGATTCAAGTGCCGACCGTATTGATCCCTCATTTACCTTTTTTGAACCAAGGTGAGCTGCGATCTTAAGTTTTCCCCATTTATTGTACCTGAATTTATCTTTGGTAAAGGCACTTGCATACCTTGCTTCATTAATGAAATTATCCCTGATAAGTGTACTGATTACACTTGCAGCCTCCCTGTCGTCAAGTCCCCATGAAGTAAGCTTTATACGGATATCCTCCCTGCAGTATTCCCTGCCTGCACAGAGTGCCATTGCCTTTTTCAGGGCAGCCTTTATTTGTTCATTTTTATCAGCTTTTTCCACAATGCAAAAATCTGTCTTTCCCGTTAATATCTTTCAGAATCCTGATATCCCTGTAGTTGAATAATTCACTTAGCTTCCTGATCTGCATTCCCATAGCCTCATTGATTTCGTAATAGATCTTTCCTCCAGGGCTTAATGCTTCCTCCGCAAAGTTAAAGATTGCCCGGTAAAATTTAAGTGGATCATTGTCTGACACAAATAACGCCCTGTGCGGTTCAAAATCAAGAACATTCCTGTTCATCAGGAGCATTTCCGAGTACCGGACATAGGGCGGATTGCTGACTATGAGATCAAAACTTTCCGACATTTTCGTATCGGATTTAAGGATGTCTGCCTTTACGAAAGTCACATGGGCATGATTGATCACCGCATTTTCTGCTGCAATCCTGAGAGCCCTGACCGAATTATCAGTCGCTGTTACCCTGGCAGCCGGAAGGTTCAGGGCAAGATTGATTGCAATGGCACCGGTCCCGGTCCCGATGTCGATTATTTTTCCCTGGAAATTATTGTTTTCCTTGATAACCAAATCAACCAGCTCTTCAGTTTCAGGCCTCGGGATTAAAACGCCCGGACTGACCTTTAACCTGCATCCGTAGAATTCTGTTTCACCGGTTACGTACTGAACGGGCTTCCCCTTCTTCAGATCTCTGCAATAACGGATGATTGCATCAGTTTTTCTGCTTCCGGTTTCCACCTCATCATTACTTAAAAGCTGCGCCCTGGTTTTATCCTTGAAAACATGGGTCAGAATAATCATTGCAATGCTTTCAGTTTCCCGGGGAGGATAAAGGCTCGCAAGTTCTGACGTTATAAAATTTCTGATGTCTCTAATTGTTTGTAATTTAATGGCCATAACTCAAAATTAGCACTTTCATAGTGATGACCGGGGAAACGGATCTGAAATTCATTCACAGGTGTCTTGAACTGGCCTCCAGGGCAGAGGGGAACACTTATCCGAATCCGCTGGTAGGATCCGTGATTGCACATGAAGGGGTTATAATAGGTGAGGGTTTTCATAGGAAAGCCGGAGAACCGCATGCCGAAGTTGTAGCAATTGAATCTGTAGGGAATAAAGAACTTCTTTCAACATCAACGCTTTACGTCAATCTTGAACCCTGTTCCCATTTCGGAAAAACTCCTCCGTGCGCAGATCTGATAATCTCTCATAATATACCCAGAATTGTGGTCGGTACAAAAGATACCAGTGAGAAGGTTTCAGGCAGAGGGATCGAAAAACTTAGATCTTCGGGCTGTTCAGTAATCGCTGGAGTGGCTGAGGAGGAATGCAGGAGGATAAACAGGCGATTCTTTACGTTTCACGAGAAGAAGAGACCTTACATAACACTTAAATGGGCTGAAAGCTCTGACGGATTTCTTGATATTAATAGGAGCTCAGAATCGGCTGCGGGAATCAACTGGATCACAGGCAAGCCTGAAAGAATTCTTGTACATAAATGGAGAGCGTCGGAACAATCGATATTGGTCGGTGCCGGCACGGTCAGGATCGATGATCCGGAGCTGAATGTAAGGGAATGGAAAGGCAGTAATCCCCTGAGGGTTATTCTGTGCGGATCCGGAAGGCTGCCTGAAGATATCGCTATGATCCATTCGGAAGGATCAACAATAATATTTACCTGTTTTCCGGAAAAGATCAACCTGCCTGATGTGATACCGGTTAAACTGAATGATCATGAGCTGGCCGCACTCCAGATCTCAAATTTCCTGTATGAATCGGATCTTCAATCGCTGCTTATTGAAGGAGGGCGTCAGGTCCTGGAGCATTTTATCACTAGCGGAATCTGGGATGAAGCAAGGGTATTCCGGGGAAAAACGAAATTCGGGGAGGGAATAAAAGCTCCTGAAATCCGGGGCACATCTTACCTTAAGCAGGAATTCAGCAGCAGCTCTCTGGAGATTATAATCAATGATAAATAATAGGTTTCACCACCTCCTCCCGCCTTTGGCGGGATACTCCCCCCCGATGAGGAGGAAATATTTATTAGATAATATAAACTTTCCCCTCCCTGGAAAGGAGGAGTGTCATGCGACTGCCCGCGGATGAAGGGGTGGTTTTTCCCTAGATTTTCGCGATCTTCCTCGGGTCATCCACCCAGGTGCTGTTATTGCTTAATGCAACAATTACATCTGGAGGGGTTGCAGCTATATCCCACATACCCTTATGCTCGGTTCTCAGGAAATGTCCCTGGACCATGTGTTCGAGAAACTCTATCAAATGCCTGTAGTAGTTCAGGGTGTTAAGTATAACAACAGGGCCCTTGAACAGCCCGAGCTGCTTCAGTGTAATTGCCTCAGTGACTTCCTCCAGCGTTCCGATACCTCCCGGCAGAGCTACCACGGCATCAGCCCTGGCAAGCATGTTCTTTTTCCTTTCCCCCATGTCAGCAGTGATTATCATATCCTGCACGAGTGGATGACTCCAGCCTTCGTCATTCATAAATGATGGTATGACTCCTGTAATTGATCCGTCGTTTTCAAGCACGGCATCAGCAAGGATGCCCATAAGGCCTATACCTCCGCCTCCGTATATCACATTGATTTTTGACCTGGCAAAAAGGGACCCGAGTTCGGCAGCAGCATCTCCGTATCGTTTATCGATACGGCTGCTTGAGGAAGCAAAGACACATGCTGTCATCTGATAAAAAATAAATGAGGAGAGATTCTCTATTGGAGCAGATTTTTCAGCTTGTTCACGAAATTGGCCTTGGGAACCGCACCGACCTGCTTGTCGGCCACCTCCCCATCCTTGAAGTAAAGAACTGTAGGTATGTTTCTTATCCCGAACTTTGCCACAACTGCCGGACTGTTATCGACATCACATTTTGCTACAACTGCCTTGCCTGAATATTCCTTTGATATCTCTTCCAGGGCTGGTGATATTATTCTGCACGGCCCGCACCATTCGGCCCAGAAATCAACCAAAACCGGCTTATCGGAATGAAGAACAACCTCATCAAAGTTGACATCATTTACTTCTAATGCCATAATGTTTAAGTGATTAAAGAATTGTTGATTTTTTAACAGTGGCAAAGATAGCTAATTAACTTTATATTCTATGCCCGGGAAATCATCCAGGAATGAAATTAATTCATTGTTAAGCCTGACCCTGATCGTCCTTGAGAACATTGATAATGATATTTTATCGGACGGATCATAAAACAAAAACTTCAATTCAGTATCGCCCCTG
Source organism: Bacteroidota bacterium (assembly GCA_030706785.1). Taxonomy (GTDB): domain Bacteria; phylum Bacteroidota; class Bacteroidia; order Bacteroidales; family VadinHA17; genus LD21. The sequence goes on from JAUZNW010000005.1 coordinate 28,019, forward strand.
TTTTCCTTTATCAACTCGTGCAATTCATTGATCATTTCCTTGTCGATATTATCAGGATTGATCTTTATTGTAACTGATTTTATAAGTTCATCCTTTACGCTTGAAAGCAGGTTGATGCTCCTGATGTGGAATTCAAGTTCATCTTCCCTGTACTTTCTTTTCTGGACCCTTCCCTTAACCAGCAGGTAATAGCCAGTGATGAAGAACTTGCTGAATTCGAGATACTCCTTGTCGAACATAATAAATCTGAAGGAATCAGTGTAGTCCTGGAGCGTAAAAGAGCCATACGGCTTGCCATTCTTGCTGATCCCGTTCTTGGTTTCTATGATCATTCCGGCTACAATCACATCCTTCTCATAGTACTCGCCCAGGTTTTGAAGGTCGGCGAGCGTTGCAGTCGCAAATGTGTTTATTTCAAGCTTGAAATCATCAAGAGGGTGGGAGGAGAGGTAAATGCCTATTACCTCCTTCTCCCTGTTCAGCTTTTCAAGCTTCGGCCAGTCGGGGCAGGGTACCGGTTCAGGCTTGATGATATCAAAGCCGCCTGTTCCGCCAAAAAGGGTTTGCTGGCTTGAGCTTCTGACCACCCTGACATTATTGCCATAACGGATAAGGCTTTCAATAAAGCTGTTCCCTTTTGTATCAATCGAGAAATATTGTGCCCTTGTAATTCCAGGGAAACAGTCAAATGACCCTGCAACCGCCATTGCTTCCAGGTTTTTCTTATTAAGCGAGGCAAGGTTGACCCTTTCAAAAAGATCATAGATGTTCTTAAAAACGCCATTTCTTTCTCTCTCTTCAATAAGTTGAAGCACAGCGCTTTCGCCCACTCCCTTAATGGCGCCCAGGCCGAACCTGATATTCCCGTCCTTATTGACAGTGAATTTCACATTACTTTCATTAACATCGGGTCCAAGGACTTCCATACCCATTCTCCTTGTCTCATCCATGAAGGTGGTGATTTTCTTGATGTCGCTGATGTTGCGGCTGAGGACTGCAGCCATGTACTCAGCGGGGTAATGGGATTTCAGGTAACCTGTCTGGAATGCCACCAGGGCATAACATGTGGAATGGGATTTATTGAATGCATACTGGGCGAAAGCTTCCCAGTCGGACCAGATCCTGTTAATTATGTTTTCATCATAGCCATTTTTCCTGCATCCTTCGATGAATTTCAGGTGCATCTCATCCATTATCGATTTCTTTTTCTTGCCCATGGCTTTCCTGAGGGAATCCGCTTCACCCTTTGTAAAGCCGGCGAGCTCCTGGGAAAGAAGCATTACCTGCTCCTGGTAAACAGTTATTCCATACGAGTCGCTCAGATATTTTTCCATTACAGGCAGGGGAGTATCTATCGTCTCCAGCCCGTGCTTCCTCCGGATGAATTTCGGAATATACTCCATTGGCCCTGGTCTGTACAGCGCATTCATGGCTATAAGGTCCTCAAACCTGTTGGGCTTAAGCTCACGCAGGTAACGTTTCATCCCTGTTGACTCAAACTGGAATATACCGGTTGTTTCCCCGTTGCTGAATAGCTCAAAGGTTTTTTTATCGTCCAGCGGCAGGTTTTCGATATCAATATCGATGCCCTTCGACCTTTTAATGTTGGCTACGGCATCCTTGATGATCGACAGTGTTTTGAGCCCGAGGAAATCCATCTTCAGAAGACCAACAGACTCCACCTGGCTCCCGTCATACTGGGTTGCGTAGAGATCCGTATCCTTGGCTGTGCAAAGCGGGATGTAGTTATCGAGCGAATCCTTTCCTATAATAATGCCGCATGCATGAACTCCGGTCTGTCTTACAGAACCTTCAAGGACTTCGGCGTACTTCAGGGTCTGTGCTACCAGTTTGTTGGATGAATTTCTTTCCTTTGCCAGTTCAGGCACCTCAGTATAAGCTTCAGCAAGGGTGACGCCAGGCTTTTCCGGGACCATTTTAGCGAGCCGGTCAGCTTCGGCAAGAGGAAGTTTCTGTACTCTTGCCACATCCCTGATGGCCATCTTTGCGGCCATGGTACCGAATGTGATTATATGGGCAACTTTATCGTGGCCGTACTTGTTCACAACGTATTTCAGAACATCCTCCCTGCCGTCCTCGTCAAAATCGATGTCAATATCTGGCAGGGATATACGGTCGAGGTTAAGGAATCTTTCGAAAAGGAGCCCGTACCTGATAGGATCGATATCGGTTATCCTAAGGCAATATGCAACAGCTGATCCTGCAGCGGAACCTCTCCCTGGTCCGACCGAAACGCCCATCCTTCGTGCAGCTTTCAGGAAGTCCTGCACAATGAGAAAATATCCCGGAAATCCCATTTTGGCAATAGTATCCAGTTCAAAATCAATCCTTTCAGTTAATTCCTGTGTCAGTGTGCCCCACCTTTCCTTTGCTCCCTGGTAAGTAAGGTCCCTTAAGTATTTATCCTTGTCGGTATATCCTTCAGGGAGCTCAAAATCGGGCATTATGGGATCGTGATCAAGCTTGTATTTTTCAATTTTGGCCACGAGCTCTGCAACGTTGTTCACGGCCTCCGGGATATCGCTGAAAATAGTCCGCATTTCCTCCTCGGTCTTGAAATATTCCTGTTTGGAATACCTGAGCCTGTCGGGATCGTCAATATCCTTTACGGTATTTATACAAATCAGTCTGTCGTGAGCTTCGGCATCCTCTGCGTTGATGAAATGCACATCGTTTGTTGCAATGATTTTAACATTGTATTTTGCAGAAAGCTTCCTGAATGCTTCAATCACTTTTTGCTGCTGCGGGAATACAGTCCTGTCAGCTTCGGGATCGTTGGTTTCATGCCGCTGGACCTCAAGATAAAAGTCATCCCCGAACAAATCAATATAACTCCTGAGTGCTGCTTCTGCGCCTTCAATAGTGCCATGCAGTATCTCATCCTGTATCTCACCTGCCAGGCAGGCCGAGCTAGCTATTAAACCATCCCTGTACCTTGCCAGCAATTCCTTGTCAACCCTTGGTTTATAGTAAAACCCTTTAGTCCATGCAAGCGAAACAAGTTTGATCAGGTTTCTATAGCCTGCCATATCCTTTGCCAGGAGAATAAGATGATCACCCGATCTGTCTTCCTTTCCAGTCATTTCGGCTATCGATCTCTTTGCCACATAGATCTCACAGCCGATTATAGGTTTTATGCCTTTACGGGTAGCACAAGAATGGAATTCCTTTACACCGAACATATTGCCATGATCAGTAATGGCAACAGCTTCCATACCCATCGACTTTGCCTTATCGATGAGGTTTGAAATGTTGCTCGCTCCGTCAAGGATCGAGTACTGGGTATGAACATGAAGGTGCGAAAAACCAGCCATAATAAAAACCTGGGATCATAAAGTCCGGTTCACAAAATTAGCTAAAAACAGGCAAAAGTCACCGGCATGACAGCAGGAGATATTAACTTACATCTAGCAATTGGGATCCCGGAAGGTTAAATAAAGTCCCTGAGCGTTTTTCCCAGGCGGATAGCTTTAAAGCTTCGATTCATTTTATTCCCAGACTTTTCTTGAGTTTTCCAACAGCGATTATTAAAGCCATATGCTCTTTATTCAGGTCTTTAAGTCGTCCTCTGAGTTCAGTAAGGCACAGTTCATCGCCTGTCTCGCCAAGCTGATTTATAGCATTGATCCTTATCTCGGGATCATCATCGTCAAGCTGCCTTAGAAATGTACTAATCATATGATCATCCATAACGGAATTGTGATTATGAATTTAAACTCTCTATTGAGAACTTTTTTTCAGAAAGTGCATAAACACCGCAATAAGCGTAAGGATGAAAAGGACGATAAATATGGACATCATTGCAAGACTTCCTTTTTCTCCATAGTACCCGGCTGCGTTAAGAACGGAATAGACCACCATTCCAAGACCGAACATGTTAATATGTTTCCCCATAGAGCTCTTTCTTATTACAAACGCACCGCTTATGATGCACACGAGGGCCATCAGGAATTCTGAAAATAAATGAAATGACAGCTCTGTTTTCCCTTCAGGTACATTTCCTTTTAAAATGATCAGCGTCCACATTGCGAGGACCGAAATTCCAATGAAAATCGAGTACATTCCGATTATTTTATCTCTCATAGTCAAAGCTGTATTTGTTAATCCCAGACATATTTCCAGTCGTTACCCCTCTTTTTCCAAACCGTATGAAAAATACCGTAGTATTCTTTGCTTTTACCTGTGCTGTCTTTTACCGTATATGTATATCTCCCATAGGTATATCCAAGGGTTCCGCAATCCGATACATCAACAAAATCGGGTGTCCATTTCAACGTTACATTTGGATTGTAGCGTTTTTCATAATAATGCCTGATATTCTCTTTCCCGGAAATAAGTGAATCGTTGCCTCTCAAAATTGTTGCATTTTCATCAGCAAAGAAAAAGAAAGCTTCTGTCAGGCCTTTTTCAGAAGCCATTTTTTCGAAAGCTTTTTCAGCTTGCAGGATGTCATTTTTTGCAATACTCACGTCGGTTATTGTATGGCATGAGAACACCAGAATAGTGCAGACCAACATAAACATAAATTTTTTCATAGGTATAAATATTGACATTTTATGCCAGGCCGGCGGGCTGTGTTTTTATTAATTTTATCCGTTGTAATTTAACCAAACTATTTGAAACTCACCGGGAGAAACCGGACTGAATGGTACCATGGTATTGAAAACATCAAATAAAACAAAGATTGCTCCGATTGAACCTATATGCAGAAAAATTGTATACACTTCCAGGGAGGAGGCTGAGGCTGCCATTGCCCATATAAAGGAAATACGAAGGGTTCGGGAAATACATGCCTACAGGTGCAACATCTGCGGATTCTGGCACCTTACGAGCAAATCCGGCAAATAAGGTCACAGTCAGAATTTGTTTTTCTTTTTCTCTTTCAGAATCTCCTTTACCATCTTTCCAAACTGCCTGTCTTTTCTCCGTTTTTCAGCGAGGGATATCTGGAATCTCTTCTGTTCCTTCAGTACTTTCCTGAAATTATCCAGAGAATCTTTGTCTATTGTCCCGTTTTGAAGCGCCTCAATAACAGCACACCCTTTCTCATCGATGTGCCGGCAATCAGGGAATTTGCACCTTAACGTCAGATTGAATATTTCCTGGAAGGTATTCCGGATACCTTCAATGTTATCCGTCATTCCAAGCTCCCTCATACCCGGATTGTCGATTAATATCGCGCCGTTGTCAAGGACGAACAGCTCCCTGTGTTCGGTTGCGTGCCTTCCTTTATTGGTAGACCGGCTTATTTCCCTGGTTTTAAGGATTTCTTTCTTCAGCAGATTATTTATCAAAGTAGATTTCCCAACACCTGAAGATCCCATAACACAGTAAGTTTTACCTTTCTGAATGAAGGCATTGATCTGATCCAGGCCCTCGCCAGTCAGGTTACTGAGGAGGAAATAATTGACCCTGTTGTCCCTTTTCCTGAGCAGCTCGATTGAATCCTTAACTTCTTTACCGGTTGCTTTGTCAATTTTGCTGATTATCAGAACCGGTTCGATATTTGAGGAATAACAAATAGATAAATACCTTTCAAGCCTGTTTATATTGAAGTTGTTGTCGATTGACTGCATGATGAAAGCGTAATCCACATTTGTGGAAATAATTTGCTTCTCTCCGGGCTTTCCGACCGCCTGGCGTTCCAGGATCGATTTGCGGGGAAGGATCCTTTGAATCAGTGCTAAGTCCTGTTCGTATATAACCATTGTGACCCAGTCGCCGACAGCCGGGAAGTCTGCTCTCGAGGCTGCAGAGAATCTAAGATTTCCTGTGATTTCTGCTTCATATTCCTGATCGCCGGTAGCGACAAGATACCTTTCCCGGTCTTCACGGATTACCCGTCCGGTTGTGAAGCCGGAAAAATCCGCTTTCTGCAGGAATTCAGTAAGTTCTTTTGTAAATCCAAGGTCAGACAGGTTCATGCCGCTTTCCCTCCGGGAGTTCTGCTGGCCAGGTATCCGACTAGCATATATACAGCGAAAATTATTAAAAGCCTGAATACAAAATTTATAAGCGTGTCACTGACCGAATGTGATCTGCTGTCAATACTAATAAAAGTATAAATTGCATAAGCTGCACCGGCCAATGATATCAGCCAGCCAATCACAGATACCGGCATGAAGATTATTCCAGCTCTTTTAAACCAGGGTAATTTCATAATGATCAATCTATAAAGTAAATAATAAGAACAACGATGCATAAGCCAATGATAGCGATATTTACCCACAAAGCTCTGAATAAACCAGTTAACTCAGGTCTTCCTTCAAGGTAATAGATCTTCCTTATGCTGATGGTATTTATCAAGATCAGAACAACAGGAATAATAATGAAAAAAAAGTAGGCCAGCATTTTATTCCGGGCAATAAAATCCTGAAGACCCGAAAAAAATGTGGTGCCTGGCATATAGAAACTCTTCATAAGAAACATCAGGATGATAAAAAAGGGAATAACCAGCCACCACCAGCTTAAAGCTGCTTTATCTTTTGTGTTTATTATTGCCTTGTTTAACACGTCCTCGTGTTTTAAATGACCGACCTCAGGTTTTGTCATTTTTCTTAATTTGTCTTCAAAGGTTTCCATTTCCATATCCAATAATGAGATCTATCAGAAAGGGTTGCATTTTTGTCTTAGTTTTTCCAAACCCCGTGACAGCAATGACTTCAGGGTTCCATCCTTAATTGCCAGTATTTCAGCAATTTCTTTATTCTCTTTGCCTTCAAAATATTTCAGGGAAATCACCTCCTGGTATTTTACCGGAAGCTTTCTCAGCTCGCTCAGGATCAGCATGAACTGATCATGTTTTTGAAGCTCAGCTTCATATTCTATCCTGTCTTCGTTCACATAGTCATTGAAACTGTCTCTGTCTGCACTGTCGATCCTTTCAAAAATTGAATTATGCTTTTTCCATTGCCTTATAAAAAGGTTGACCTCATTAGTTGCTATCCGGTAGAGCCATATTTTTACCGAAATGCCCCTGTATGAGAACCTGTTTATGTTTCTGAAAGCCTTGAAAAATGTTTCAGCTGCTATATCTGCAGCTTCATCAAAATTTCCGGTCCTTCTCAGAATATACCCGAAAATGGGTTTATAATACAATCTGAAAAGTTCCGAGAAATCGGCCGGGTTTGATCTGATCCTTCTTAACAGCTCCGATTCAACCATGTTCGGAAAGCAGTAATATTTTACCAATAATACATAAGTCTCCAATTAGTTGCATGAAATGCACGCTTATTTCTCAAGCCTGCAAAAGTCAGGTATAAATGGCGCATAATCAATATATCTGTCATGAGACTTTCTTCAAGAGTGAAGATTGATTCGATTTCCCAATAGGACACACATTGATGCATAAGCCGCAGATGCGCTCATCTACATTTAATTTCTTTCTGGCCAGTTCCGCACATTTTTCCCTGCACTTAAAGGCATTAAAGAATTCGTCCCGATGCGTATTGATGTCCCACAATTTGCCATTTGCTGCTTTTGCCGGACACTTTTCAATGCAGATGTTGCAATTTCCGCACTTGCTTTTCACAACAGGCCTGGATTGAATGCCCGGATTCTCTTTCAGAAGGATGGTCACAAGTCGGAGCCTTGGCCCGAAATTATTTGAGATAAAGAGATCGGTTTTGCCTATCCAGCCCAGACCGGCCCTTGTGGCGACCATTTTGTGGGAAATGTCGTAAGATAATGTTTCCAGATATTTTTCATAACGTTTTGATCCTAATGGGATGGTTGGTTTAATAGCAATTGATTTTATGCCGTTACCGTTTAAATCGACCTGAATTTTCCGTGATAATTCAGCCAGCTCCCTGTTAATCCTCGTATAGTGGGCATAATACTCAAGGGTAGGCCCGTCCTCGAGTTTATCGATTATCGCGTCATCCAGTCGTTTCCCGATTGAGATACCGGACTGATATCCATGAAATTTATCCGGAAGCATTCCTTTAAGGTCTGCAAAGCCATAGATAAAATCCTGAGGAGGGACCAAATGTGATTTAAGGATATCTGTTATCATAAAAATGAAGTTTTATTGCAGGTTATGCAATTTATGCAAGTTTTGCGGTTATGCAAGTTATGCGGTTATGCAAATTATGCAGGTTTTGCAGGTAATGCAGCTTTCAACTATAGAATAACTTCTGCCTTCTTTCCGAGGAAGTTTACATAACCGGAAGAGGCTTTTATTATTTCGGGTTTCATATCCTGCTTTACTGAGTCAAAGAGATTTATTGTGATGACTACACTGTCTTTTTTAGCTGTGCGTTTCCAAGTGCCAATTACTTTCCCGTTTATCACAATGGTGGGATAGAAAATACCATTATCAGAGACAGCTTTTTTATGAAAAGGAGGAATTAAAGAGGCTGTCCTGTCACGGTAACTGATAACAAATTCATCATAAGCTGGCAGCAGGCATGCCGTATCATCATCCGGTCCTGTATCGACTACAGAACCGGCGAACCAATATGTTTGATTTTCAATTATTTCAGAAGACAGCTCTGATCTTGCAAATTCCAACGCCTGTTTTGAATCATTTGTTGACAAACCTGACCACCATGTAAAATCCTGTAAGGTCGCAGGCCCATGACTCGTAAAATACCGGCTGGCAAGTTCTTTTAATGCTTCAATACGGCTTAAACTTTTGTTTGCCGGCACACGTTCCGATAAGAGTGCATATGTTAGTTTGCCTCCTTTTATCCTCCCGCTGCATATAAGGCCGTCACTCTCCGCGCGAACTAAAAGATGTGAAGCCCTGTTATTGCCTACATCAATTCTGTCCTTCACAAGTTCGGATATTATTTCTTCACGGGTCAGATGATTACTGTCTCTCAAAGATCTTTCAATAATACGGTTACTTTTGCGGAATACAGGCTCTGTTAATCCTAACTGATTGTCTCTGAATTTCAGGGACGCTTTAATCTGAGAAGCTGTAAGTTCCAGAATCCACAGGATATCATCAGACGAGGCAAAATGCCATGTAGGCCTCATCAAATGCGTTCTTATTATTTCTCCGGAATCGATTGCGTTGTTTACCAATTCTTCTGTTGGGTCCTGGATCCTGATCCCAAAAGCCCATTTCGACATGATGTAATCCTGTGCCTGTATGGCACCCATCCACCTGGCAAGCTCTTTTACAGTTTTGAATTTTGACCTGGCAATTTGCTGATTCTTAAATCGTAGGATCGATAGGTCATGAAGAGTCATTATGTGGGTTCCTGTTTATAATGGTTGAGGGATCAAGATCAGTGAATCAGGTTCATTAGCTTCATGACGAACCTGGGCGGTGGTTTAATTCCGAGCTGTTCCATCAATGCAAAGCGGTCGGGAACACCCCAGTGCTCAACGAGTTTCCCATCTTTGAAGCGCATTATATCAATGACGGTAATCTCCATTTTTCTTCCGGTAGGCGGGACCGGTCCGAATTGACCCATTTGAGTTCCTCTGGCTGTCATTCGTCCCCAGACTTGATCATTATGAACCACCAGGCCTTCAATGACCATCGAAAAATCGGGGAATGCTTTATGCAGGCCAAGAATGGCTTTTTTTACTCCCTCTGCATCCGGAGGAAAGAATCCATACTGGTGTTCCACAAAATCCGGTGAGGAATACTTATCGAAGACAGTAATATCTCCCTTGCTGAATCCTTCATCGATCAGGATCCGGAATAGTTGTTCATTTGAAATCATTAGGCTTAGTTTTTCATTTCCTTAAGAGTATAACGATTATCTAATCGTATTGTTAAACTCTGGCAATGAATTTCCTGCAAGAATTCTTATAAAGGTTGAAAGGATCGAATAATAGGAAGTGTAAGTGGTGGAAGAGCTTTGTCCCCTGCGGCCTCTGTGGTGAAAACGACACCGGACGCAAGATGGGACTACAAGAAATATGCACCTTGGTTCATGTGTCGTGTGTTATGCGTCATGTGTCATGCGTTCAGAACTTTCCACAATTAATTTAACCGCATCATAACTGATCGCGTCAAACATTGCTTCGACGTTCCTGGTGTATTCAGAGTTGTGACTCATAATGGCATCCCTGACTAAAAAAGACTTATAATCGTGGTTGTTGGCACCTGTACGGGTTGCAAGCACGCAGCCTACTGCACTCAGTCCGCAAAGGAATAATGTATTGATTCCTTTTTCTTTAAGGAACTGGTCCAGGCTGGTTTTATTGAAGCTGTCGGAATAAGTTTTAATTATTTGGGTGTCTTCCTGCTTAATTGAAATTTGGTCCGGATATTCGAATTCTTCAGTATAAGGTCGCGGTCCGTTCTCTTCATTATGATGATAAATGCGGATAACCGGGAACTCATTTTTACGGAAAAGATCGATTAAAAGATTAATGAAATATATGGCCAGTTCTTTGTCTCTTTGAGGGATGACCCAGAGGTAAACGTTCTGAACATCTATTATCAGAAGTGCAGGCCTGATTTTTTTCGGGAGACCGGGGGAGCTTTTCATAAAGGATTGGATAAATCTGGGACTAAATTAAGAAATAATCATCCAACCAGGAAAAAGACTTTAAGAGGGGAGATTGTAGCCAGCTTATGCTAAAGCTACAGCTGACAAGGTAGGGATTGAGAGGCTAAGAACTCACCGCAAAGGGTCAGGCAGGAACTCGGTCGTTAAAAGTAGAAACAGGTTGTAAGGCAGATGTAAGGGGGAAGGAGGAGGCTATTTTTTGGAAAACTCTGAAAGGAAAAGGGTAGGCTTGCTTTTAGTCTCAAATTTAACCGGGTAGCTGTCACCCAAAAGATTGTAACAGATAATAAAAAGTCCATTCTCGAACTTATAAATTGCAGTGAAGTGTTTTCCGGCATTTACCCCTTCGCGCCCGAAAATATCCATTTTGCCCTTATTGAATTTAATCAAACCTTTATCAGTGCTTTCTGCAATCAAAGTATAATTTCGGTCATTAATAATTAATTTCTGATTTTCAAAAGCTGCTTTTGGAAGTTCCTTCCCCCCGATTTCCTGTTTAACAGGAATCCATTCACCATCTAAATTCTGTGAACTGAAGCTGGTGTTTTTCCAGGCAGCACAGCTGACAGTCAGTAAGAGTATGGATGAGATAAGGAATTTATTCATATTCAGGAAATTATTAGTCAGCTATTATAAAAGCACTAACAACCAGGGAGATTGTTTTGTTTTTCTGTTGGTTTCCCTTTTATTTAATCCGCCTTCGCGTAAAGCTTGTGCCTCCGCTGAAGCTTCGGCGAAACGCGGATGGCGGACGTGAAGGTAAGGTATAATTGGCTTCGCCGAGCTCACCGCCAGCAGGTGGTTCGGTTCCCCGGTGCTTGCACTGTTCTTAGAGTCCAGAGCTTGCTCTGCGGTCCATACCATTCGGTCAAGCGGAAATTATGGTTTCATTCGGTATTCTTGTTGTAAAAGAGTAAGCAGCTTGAATGCTTCCTTTTTTAAGTCCTCTGCTGAGAGCATCACGACTGTCAGGAATGTTTTCAGGGTGAATGCCTGATTATAGAATAATCTTGAGTATTGAGCGTCCATTTTAATAAAACCTGGACTACCCTGAGTTTTAATATTGTCTGCCATAAATGATCCCTGTGGATTATATTTGTCATAATCCTTCAAGTCGAGGCACTCTACAAGGAAATCCCTGTACTTACTAATTTCCCCGATTAATCTTTGATCAAATTCGTTTAAATATTTGGTTTTGTTGTCATAATCCGTAATTGCATTTGAGACATTCCATTTCCTTATTAATCTCATATTCCCGGCATTTTTTAACTGCTGTATTGTCCTGTCGTTGCTGTAAAACCTTAAATACCTTGCTAATTCGCGACTGAAATCGTAAAATTTATTGGAATTTTTAAGGGTATTATTGTTCCTGATGTGCTCCTGAAGTGAATCGCAATAACTGGATGTATTCTGATTAAATTGAATATAAGTACTTAACAAAGATGTATCTTTCTTGAGATCTTCAATTAATGATCGTACAAACTGTCTTTCCCGTTGATGCTCACCGGAAGTTTCAAGTTGCCATTGTGCAAGATAACCACAGAAAACCGCAAGAAACAGCATAAAGAAATCAAACAGATAAGATCTTATGCTTCTCCTCCCGCCCGATTGATCCATTAAAATTGAATTTTGGCTGATTTTATCCCTGAAAAAGGATTTTTTAGCAGATTTAATCCTCCCCTTAGATTCTTTCTTTTTATTCTTAATCTGATTTTTCATGGATATTCGTGATTGATGCTGGTAATTACGGCAAAATCTATGTAAAAATAGTTGAAAAGGTTGAGTGGGTTGAAATTGTTGAATAAATAAGGGGGGAGTGTGAGAAAGTGGGAAGAGCTATGCTCTGGCACGATGTATACTTGAGTTTTGCATCATGCGTCCTGTGTCCGTTATTGCCTCAATATAAAAACACCATAATTAGCTGTACCGATCCAGATATTATTATCAAAGTCTGTCTCGAGGGTCGTTATTTTATCACCCATGAACAGTCCAGCCGGAGGTTCTTCCCACTTATTGCCGTTATAAACATGTAGAACATACGAATTGCCATCTATACTTGCAGCCCAGCAATAGTTCCTTCTGTCGGCTTTAATGGCCGTGAAGAAGGCAAGCCTGGAGGAGATAAAATCTGCTTTCAGCCTTTCCCATTCCTTGTTCTTATATACAAACAGCTTATCACTATCGCCAGTTGATGAAGACAGCCCAAAGTCCTCAAGCAGGTAAATTATGCCTGCCGGGCTATTTGTAACAGCTGTTACCCAATAAAATGTTCCATTTTCATTCCCCAGGCATTCCCATGAGTCCCCAATAATGCGGTAGATATTTGTTTTGCCAACGGTCCCAAGAGTCATAACGTAAACAGTCCCGTCGTGACCAATTCCAATATTATCAATCACATGCTGGTTCAGCATAGAATTATCCGGCGTAAACAGGTCAAAGTTTTTACCGTCATATACAACCAGACCCCCCAGGTCATGGGCACAACTGGAGAACCAGACCCTTCCATCCAATCCAACCTCAACATTGGTTATGTAATCCCTTGGCAGACCGGAATTTGCCTGGGTATACCATATAAATCCATCTTTCGTCAGATGTCCGAGACCTGCACCACCGGTAGCTATCCATAATGTTTCGTCTCCTGCAATTGAAACATCAAGAACAGGAAAGTCCAGAGTGTAGTTCTTTTCCTCGTTGCCATTTTTAAAAAAGTACAGGTCGCGGTCACTTGCGATCCAGGTGTTTCCTTTATAATCAGGATCAATACAATCTATATGTTTCCCTTCAAGGAGGCGACCGGTAATTTCAAAACGAACTAACGGTGAATAGTTTTTGAGTGTATCTTCTTTTCTGGTTAAAGGGACGTCATAGGAGCCCGGAGCAACCTCTCTTTTGCAGGAAATGGTAATGATAAAAAGCAGGATCAATAGTGAGCCTTTTAAGTAATTGTAGCGATATTCCGGATATATCATTCTGATCAGTTGGGTTCGCTGTTTTAATACTCTTTATGTGGCAGGTTCAGGATGCATTTATTTCTTTTCCTGTTTCAATATGATTTGTCAGGTCGTCCAGAAATCTGACCATTGGAGCCCCATCAATAACGTCATGATCAACCAGTATTGTCATGTTCAGTATTTCCCTGATCTTAATTTCGTCGTTGATCACGACTGGTTTCTTCAGTATTGATCCAATACCAAAAGAAACCGGATGTACTGATTTGTGAATGAACCAGCCGTTTATCTTTCCCATCATCCCAACAGATGTGATAACTACATTTCCCATTTTTTTAAATGCCGATTTTGGATTTCTGAGCAGGATCTTCCAGAACCATCTTCTGATGAATCCGGGTAACTGATAGTAATACCTTTCATAAGCAGCTGACTGCTTATTCAAAACGATATCATCTTTTGCTAATTCCACTTTTCTAGCCATTTCTATTTCCCTGGTGATTTCTGCGGCACTTTTTTCATTTGCCTTTTCAATGACCAGAGGAATGGGTACTTTGTTGTTGCCAGTTACTTTCTCAACAATAATGGAGACATTAATGTCATTGAAGATTAAAAGTTTCCGTTTGTTATAGATAAATGATGCTGCTTCAGGATGTTCTTGCAGAACATTGCTGATAACCTTGATTATCCAGGCATTGAAAGATACATTGATACCTTGTTTTCTTATATCTCTTAGCTTTCGACGGCTTTCGGTTACATCGAATTCAAGCATTGCACTTATGTGATGCTTCTGCAAGCCAACAGCAAAGACATCGAAGGTTGCGATTCTGGAGCGTGGAATTTCCTGATATCTGTATCGGACAGGCATCTGATTAAACTTCAATTTTATGCCGGTAATTGAGTGACTTTGAGGGAATCTACTGTTACAGAGACTATTTTTAATCTGTAATTTATAGTACCGCCCCAATAGGCTACCTTTACTTTGATCAGCGAGTCGTTTATTATCGACCAGTTACCCTGATAATCAGAGTATGAAACTGGCGGAGTTGCACAAAAGCCGGCCAGGCTCCTTTCGATCAGAGTTCCATCGGCATTAAACTGGTAGCAATAAGTATATGAAAATGTCCGGGATCTTGAATATATTTTTTCATTGACATCATAACGTGAAAGATTCCAGGTGCCAATAAGCAGGTTATCCTTATCAATTTGAAATTCGTCCTTGTTGCATGATAGAGGTAAAAGACTCAGTATGATGTTAAGGAGCAGAATTTTTTTCATAATGAGCAGGTTGTGATAAACAGGTACTCAATAATTATACCAAACTCTTGCTTGTATTTATATTTGAATGCTCAGACAAAGTTATTTTGTTTTTTAATCAGTAAACAATTGGACCTTTTGTTACAATCTTCACAACCGGAATAACTTTTCCTGATTATACAACAATTATAAATATCACATTGTCTGCCTGAACAGCAACTGAATCCAGCTCCCCTGCATGATCTGTTAAAGTTACTGCACTTCATACAATCTGCTCCGCAAATTCCTTTTAATCTTATGCTTAATGGCTTATCTGATCCAATTGTTGCAAGAGCAAAATCAGATGCCATTTTAATATGTTCAGGAGTGATTTCGTCCTTGTATTGGCTTACATTGAGGTTGAACCTGTATTCTTCCGTTCCAACTCGGAAGCTGTGCTTATTGATCACCGAAATACTTTTACATAAAAGGATCGATTCCAGATCAAAGATAGTAGCCCCCAGCATCCCGTAGTAGGTGCAGAAAATAGCTGCCTTTTTAATTGTAAGTTGGTTAATCAGGTCAATTATTTTGAAGTGAGGTTTTCTGAATTCTGTTGGTGTCCCGATAAAAACAAGCTCAGACTGGTTGCATTTATCGACAGCATTCTGAAATAGTTCTTTTTCCTGGTCGAGTTCCTGTTTCGTTTTTCTCCCCTGTTTCATTAAATTAATTGCAAGGGAATTACATCCAAGAATCCCGGCGATAGTATCTGCAATAGTCTTTGTGTTACCGGTATTTGAATAATATACAACAGTTGTATTCATAACTAGCCCCGGATAGTATTTAATCCGCCTTCGCGTAAAGCTTGTGCCTCCGCTGAAGCTTCGGCGACACGCGGATGGCGGACGCGAAGGTGAGGTATAATTGGCTTCGCCGAGCTCACCGCCAGCAGGCGGTTCGGTTCCTCGGTACTTGCACCCTTCTTAGAGTCCATAGCTTGCTCTGGGGTCCATACCATTTGATTTCATTTTAAAGGCAAATGGGTATTTCAAAAATGTGAATTTTTAATTTAACGAGTATTCAAAGGGTAAAAGATCACCTAAGCGTTGGTCAGACATATATCCTTCAAAGGTTATCTCAAATGGATCAAAGTACCCGTCTTTCTGAAAGTAGACAGAATCCCGTCTGAATTTCATTGTAGTGCTCATCTTTTTATATGTGATGTACAATTCACCCTCATGCTTAAGATAACCTGTAAGGCTATCTTTTTTTATCACGAAGGATTCAGAATTAATAGGTGTTTTTGATCTGATTGTAAAGATTTGAGAAAAAGGAGTATTATCCGAAAGCAAAATTTTATTTCCTGCCTTAGTTTTGAAGTCCTCCAGGTATAGCGACCGGAAAAAATGCATCCGTGAGCCCAGATATGCTTGTCTTCTCCTTTCTTCCACAATCCTCTGCTCGGATTCGCTTAATGTTAATAGATCATCTTTAAACAAATAGTTCCCCAGGTAGAATGTTTCCAAAAGATCACCGTTTCCGCCCCGTGTGAGATTGTATCTGGTATATTTGAATTTATCAAGGTAATAGGTAATAGTATAACCAAGGGCTTTATTTTTAATAATAATAGGTTTTCTGGAAAATGCTCTTAATATATTACTATCAGAGTTATAAGAAAAGCGAAGATCTTTTTCATTAAGAATATCGCACTCCATAGCGTTTTTTGTTTCGCCAAGAAATTCCCTCTTAAAAATGCGAAGATGCCATTCCCAGTTGCCTCTTTTTTTCGCGATAATTATGACCTCATTTAATTCTTTTATTTTGGGAATAAGATATATCCTGTAAATTTTATTGCAATTATATTCTGTCAATGTAACGGAGTAGTAGCCAAGAAGACTAATTGTTATTGGCATAGAACTAAATCTGGAAATGTCTAACTCAAAGTTGCCGTTTACATCAGAGTAAGTTCCAACAGATGTTCCGCTGATATAAATAATCGCTGAACACAATGTGCTGTCGCTTGACTGGTCATAGACAGTACCTTTAAAAGTCTGACAATGACCTGATCCAAAGTACCCTATAAATAATATTAAAAGGAGGATGTATCTCATAAGAACCAGGTGTTAGTTGTTTGGTATGGGGTATGAGGTACGGGGTGCAAGGGTGGAGGATTGATAGAAAATGGGTACAAATTACTTCAGTTTTTCAAAGGTCAGAACGTAAAGGTCACCATTACAAATTTCTTTATATTCAATGTTTGCACAGGAAGAAGGCAAAAAGATCCTGGGATCTTGAATTGGGATTTTTTTATAAAAATTATCCCTCGCGTGTTTTAGCCTGAATTTTTCTGTTTCATCAGTTATAAGGATTTTTGTCCCGCTCTTAGCTATCCTGAGCATTTCTAAAACGGCTTTGTCTGGATAGTTGAAGAAATTAAATCCTCCAGCCGAGAATACCACATCGAATGTTTCATTCCTGATTGGTAATGATTCTGCTTCGGCTTGAATCAAAATTATCTCACGTTTATTCCGAATCATTTTTTGCCTGCACCGTCTTAGCATCCCTTTTGAAATATCCACGCCAAAATATTCTGCATTTGGATTCAGATATTTTATATTCCGTCCTGTTCCGATAGAGATCTCAATAACCTTATTCCCGTCTTTAACTTCGATTAGTGACAGATATTCAAATAATCTCTTTTTTTCACTGCCTTCTTTTATAAGAGCATAGAGTTTTACAGATATATCATAAAACCTGGCGATCCGGTCATACATTTTCTGGAAGTTTCTATTGTTGCCAGTTATTGAGTTGTCATTAAGGAAGCAAATTATTCCATCTTTAACTGGATATTTTTCCCCGATACTGGTTTGTAAAAATTCATTTCTCCCTTCCCGAAAAAGAGTTAATGGTTTCCCACTCGGAGCTTTTAACAGATCTATTGATTGTTGTTTCATTTAAAAAAGTTTACAGGGTGTTATTATTTCAATTTATTCCTGTGAATTTCTCTTTTTTAACACTGAGTCTTTGGAGTTCTGTGTAGTTACACGGCTCCGAACCCTGTAAATTCTCCCTATACAATCCTTTCAAGCCATTCAACAATTTAAATATATCAAGCCGGAGGTAGGGTAATTTCAGAAGGTTACTCAATTTCCGGCCGAGAATCATAAAAGAAACCATACAGCAAATGCTGTGGCAAAAAGATCTGCGTCCGAAAATAAATGCCGGAAGAACAATAATCAGTAAAACAAGGAAGTATGTTATGAGGGAGTAAATATTTGACATCGAAAGTCCAAATTCCGTTTGATAAAAGGGATCGATCTTTTCATACCCGCCTTTTTTTACAGCCAGAGCAATTATAGTAGCTATCCATAGGATCCAGATGATCCATTTGATAATATTCCCTCCGGAAATCTTCCTGTCGTTGACTTGCATAATAATGTCCTGAACTCCGCCAGCTGGGCAAACCCAACCGCAATATGCTCTTGCCAGTATCAATGAGCTTGCAAACAGCAGCACAAAGAAGATGAAGCTGCCGGAGATTATCCCTTTCATTGTGCCATCAATAATCAGGTAGGGAGACAGGTAGTAAAAAAATGCAGGAAAAACTATGAATGCTGTGGTCAGAAGTCCTTTTCTTACTTTTTGTCGTTTTCTCATAATGCAGATATTTTTTGTAAAGATAACTATTAAGGCAAGGATCCTGTTTGCTTACGGCAGCCGCTCTATTAACGTTAAAAATTGGGTACAGGATTCCGCCCATGCGAACTGCATCCTGAGACTTGTGCTTTTCTTACGGTATCCAGAGTGCAAATATCAATAGCCTAAACTTTCTCCGACAAGAATTACTTTGATTCTTTCTTTAAAAACAGACATCATGGTGATAACCAGCTGACTACCTGTGCCCTGTGCCTTATTTAAAAGTTCTTCAAAAGAAGATATTTCATTTTTGGTATAACTCAGGACACCAAGTGAGGCGGCTCTGGTTTTTGCACGATTTATTGCCATCTCCAGGTTTTGTTCGACCTTGTTTATTCCTGCTATCACAATTACATTTTTGGGTCCATAAATCAGAGCAGCGACCCTGTTGCCGATACCGTCGATATTTACCAGTTCTCCTGTGGCAGAAATAGCATTAGAGCTCAGAAAGTAATAATCAGAGCTAAATGCCTGGTGAGCAATTCTGTCCATTTCGGCCCCGCCTTTCGATCTGTCTGAAGCGTCCAGTACATTATACCTGCCATTTTTCAAAGCATCAAGAAGTCCGATTTCATGTAAAGTCACTGAACCTCCCCATGAGACTGTGCTGTTTTCAGGTACGATCTCAATAACTTTTTTCAGGGCTTCCTCCTTTGTTTCAAAGTAGAATCCCTCGATATTGCGGCTTTTAAATTCTTTAATTACTTTTTGTGCTAATAAAGCATTATAGCTTTGTATTGGTGTCATAGATCTCTTTTATTGATTTGCAAAATTAAACTTTCCAGATATTCAGTTGTGCTTTCCAACCTTATCAGTTCCAGACTCCGGCTTTTAAATATTTAACTCTCAATCGAATAAAGTTTAAAACCCGGGATCCAACTTTTTACCTTGCTTTTTTAATCCGAAGGCTTGTTTTTGTATAAGCCCAATTTTCCGCTAAAAAAGTGTGTATTCAGTGCTGCTCATGGCATGGGGTTCGGGGAACAGGGATCAAACAAGAGGACACTTTAAGAGAATTTTGTCCAGTGCAATAAAATGCATTAGTGGCACGGAATCAAAACCATTTGTCTTGTGTCTTGAGTCCTGTGTCATTTTTATGACCCTCATTTTCCGAATAAGTACAGGTGGTCAATTGTACATAAATTATTGTTTGATTAATATATCCAGGGTATCAGGCGATAAGTATTCTTCATATAATCTTGATACCCAACACCGAATTGTTTAATTAACAAATTCTCCTCAATTTTTATTCGATATAGCATAGCAATAATAACGGGGATACTTACCACCAGAAGACTTAACCAGTTATTAAGTGAAAAACCAAAGCCGATAAATGATAAAATTGAACCGGCATAGGAAGGATGACGGATTAATCTGTACACTCCATCTTTTTTAATTTCATGATTTTTGCGAATTGTAACATCAACAGTAAAGAATTTGCCTAAAGTCAGGATCGCAATGAATCTGAATATCATTCCAAATGTTATTAAAGCGAGGCCAAAGTAAGGTATAAATGCGTTATTGCTTATGGAGGATCTTATAAAAAAAGCAGCAAGGATTCCTAAGGAATTAGCAATACCCACTGTAATCCAGACAATACTGAGAGTTCCTCTATCAAGGTTCTTTTTATCATGTTCACCGGAACGGAACAACCTGTTAAGCAGCACTTCAGAGATAAACCATACAGACCAGATAATTATGAAAATCGTCATGTTTAAATTTTATTACTTTTCATTCGTCTTTAGATTTTGAAATCTTTCCTGAAGTGTTGACACAGATATTCACTTTTTGTTTTGCGGTGGAGCAGGCAGATTGGCATTGTTACTTTAGATCTGATCTTTGACTGGTTTTTTTGGGAACAACATGGGTGTTCTGGATTTGTAATCCTGATAGGATGCACCAAAGCGTAACTCAAGTTCTCTTTCTTCATATACTTCAATGAAAAAAAGCAATGCCGGGGCAAAAAATATTAGAACCCAAAGCACAAAAAGCATAGACTGAAACCAGATTCCCAATGACAGGAAAAAAGCCAGACCTGCCAGCACCATAGGATTGCGCGTCCAGGCATACATCCAGTCTGCCGCCAGTTTTTTACTGAGCGCAATGAAAAACGGGGCACCGAATCCTTTTAAAGCGAGGTTTATCACCGTCATCAAAAAAGCTGTGCCTGTAATAACTACCAGAAACAGACCGATTACAGACGGAATCGGAAGTATCCAGCCGGACCAATCCCGATAAGTGGTTACTGCCCGAACGATAGGAATGCCAAATGTAAAACCCAGACTAAAATGTACAAATGTCGTTGTCCACTCTGCATGACCTATTGTTTGGTGCCGGTCCAGCACTTTCCTGCCTAGCCAGACCAGGGGATATGTGATTAATACACCTCCCGCAATGATAGTAAGATTCATAGCATTCGAAAGAGAGGCGTTTAACACAAGCCACCATATAATAAGAATAAGCGCAAGGAGGACAACCCTTAAAAATAATTCGGTGATATTTCTCATTGCAACCTGGTTTTAAATTATAATGATCTAAAAATTAGCTGGCAGTATACAAAATATTCAGCGGAGGCAGCTTATGCCGCTATCACTAGGTTGTGGCTTTTGGGATACCGGCCAGTCAGGCAACATTATTTCACTTTTATGACAATTTTCAACCGATTTAAATACAGGCTGGGGCCTGCTGCTTCCACACGTAAAATAAACTCTTCATCATTTTTGAACATTGAATTATTCACCGATGATTCAATTATTTCTGAAAAGGCAATCTGATAATCACTGTTAAACACAACTTTATACTTAACCGATCCAATTACAGGAATCCCAGATCCAAAGAATTTACGAAGAATGCAATATTCCTCGTTCTCTTTGATTAAGGTAATACTTTGTCCGGAGAAATTGTCTGTGATGTATATTTCCTGATTAAGGTAATCCTTTATCTCAGGTCTGTCATCCTGATTATTTGCTGACATTGAACACCCTAAACAGATTATGAAAACTAAAACAATTGTTTTTCCCATATTATAAATTTTTTGAATTCAGAGTAAAATCACTATTTATTGCAGATTTTTAAAGTGGCATACCAGAAGCTGTAACACAGGCTCGATAGGAGACTTTTACTGTCTGAAAATGTCTTTTGTATAGAAAAGCAAATATTCATTACAGATTTAATTTATTAAAATAAGATTTTTTGAATTACTTATCAAACTTCCCGGATCTGAAATACATTAATGATACCGGTCTGTCAGTAAATGAGGTAAAGAAAGGTACTGGAACATAAGTGATATTATGCTATCCCAATTTAACAGGCATCAGGCCGGATAAAAAGGAAGTAAGCATATCCGAGTGACAGCAAGCCATACAAAACGGGACTAGACCAGCCGAAAAAATTAACACTCCCTTTCACCTGGATTTCCATTGATGCAATAAATCCGATAAGATCCTGGATAAGCAGGGCAAAAGCGATTGCTCTTCTCGTATCAATTGAA
>JAUZNW010000050.1 GCA_030706785.1 Bacteroidota bacterium
GCCAGGTTGCCGGTGCCTTAAAACCGGTAACCTTGCTGTCCCTGCCCGGTCCCCTGAATTGAGGCCAGTCCTGTGAATAAAGATTTGCAGATGTGACCACCAAAATGATCACCGTACCTAAAACAAGATTGTACTTTTTCATGATACTGGGTATTTATTGAAAGTTTCAGAATTTATCAAGAAGCGATTTAAAAGCTATTTCCTTATCGCCGACCGGCTCATTATCACTTACACTTTCGATAATTGATTTCTTTTGCGGATATATTTTCAATAATGATTTCCTGTTGAGCTGTACCTGGTAAAAAACTGAATCAGGACCTTTCAGGAAATATTTTTTCTTTAGCTGATACTCATCATACCTTCTGTCGGCGGCGTATGCTCCCTTATAATCAGCCTGTACAAAGATCTTTGAAGGGAGCTTTATAAACTGGTACGGACCATCCTTAAGGACCTGGAAAAATCTCGTTTCTTTCATTTCCGTATCAAACTCTTTCCCTTTAGTGGTCCTGAACAAGATCTCCCTATCTCCCTTTTTCATAACGAGGACCGAAACAAATTCTGCAGGTACGGCCATTAATTTTTTTGTTTTGGGATGCTGAAACAGAACCAGATTTTTAACGACATCTATGTCTGCCAGCACCTGGATGTAGTATTTCTGATCCCGGATGCGCATGGCTGCCGGAAGTAGAGTATCAAACAATCGTGAGGTACCCCTGATGCCCTCATACCTGTTGTCGAAACCTACCCCGCCGGGTGAATAAGGCTGGAGATTTTGGATTGCAATTAAATTTTCCTCTGATGCAATTCCCTGCTGATAGATAACCGATGCCTGCGGCCAGGAGGGAATTGAATATAATATGACAATGGCGCCGATAATTAATTTCCTCATATTCAGCATCTTTGATACAGTGAAAATTTTGCTTGCAAGAAAGCCATTCCAGACTAAATTTTATTTTAATCAAATTTAAGCAAAAGTTTGCATTGTTTCTTTTAGTATGTTTGATTTACAGGTAAATCACTTTTAGCTCTCATGAAGGGGCAGGAACCAAATGGTAAGAGAGTACTGATCACCGGAGGGACCTCGGGCCTGGGATTCAGCCTGGCAAAGTATTATCTGAATAATGGTTACGAAGTCACCGTAACCGGCAGGAAGCCGGTGTCGATGCCGGAATACAACGGTAAATTTGAATTTGTAGCTGCTGATTTCAGTGATCTGAAGCAAACATCTGATGCAATAAAGCAACTCTGTGAGATCCACAGGTTTGATATTGTGATCAACAATGCGGGGATACTTAGTCCACCAGGTCTTCAGCTGACGAATGACAGGATAGAGTATACTTTTCAGGTCAACTTCCTTACTCAGCTTCTTGTCAATGAAATAACTATAAGGAGAACGGAGCCCGGTCACAGGATATTATTCGCTGCAGTTACATCCATGGTTTACGAGATAGCAGGCAAGGATCCGGAATTCCCGGGCAAAGGATATAATTACAATCCCCTGAAGGCTTACTCAAATTCGAAACGCTGCCTTGCGATGATGGGTACATATCTTCTCAGCAGGTTTTCCGACAAAAACATCAGATTTATCGCCATTGATCCTGGCATCTTCAGTTCGCATATATACAGGATGCAGAGAAGGTGGTTCAGGATCATGTATAATGTCGGGACTTTCTTTATGAGAAAACCCTCAGGAGTGGCAGAAAGATTTGGCAGACTGACAAGGAGAAATGACCTTAGAAATGGTGCGATTTACAGGCTATTCAGAAGAAAAGTAAGGCATGCGCCGGAATCCACCGTGAATGCTGGAAAATTCTGGGATCAGTGTTACGAGGTTATTGAACCATTTTTGAAGGATTGATACTTTATAATGATTGGAAATCCCGTATTTTACGTAACTTTTAGTGGCAGTTGCTGGTTGCTGGTTACTAGTTGCTAGTTGATTATTACAGGCTCTAGGTTAAATAAATATAGATTTGATAATCAAATAAATATGAAAAAATCTTTTTTAATAATTGTTGCTATGGCAGTTTTATCAGCATGCT
This sequence comes from Bacteroidota bacterium, assembly GCA_030706785.1. Lineage (GTDB taxonomy): Bacteria > Bacteroidota > Bacteroidia > Bacteroidales > VadinHA17 > LD21. The sequence goes on from JAUZNW010000050.1 coordinate 2,043, forward strand.
CGGACAATTCGGATCCTTCTGCATGGAGCACTCAAAAAATTGATAAATGGTTTGAGAAAGGAGACTGGCTTAACGGCTGGAAGGTCAAACCTGATGAATCGATCAACAGAAAAGCATTTGCCATATCCTATTTCAAAAACAGGGAAAGATGGGATAAAGCATTTACATTTCTGAAGAATTCCGACCTTTCAGTCCTTGAATTAAAACGGTATGATATCGATGATGATAACGTTTATGCCCCTGTCAGTGAATATCTGACGAAAAATGAAGCTGACGCAAGATATGAAGCTCATCAGAAATACATTGATATCCAGTATGTTGTTAGTGGGAAGGAACTGATAGGGATCGCTCCTGTAAGTCAGAAGAACGAAGTGCTCGAACCATATGATGCCACTAAGGATATCGAATTTCTGAATGTCAGTGGTGGTGAGAACCGTACTGCCATGCCCGACAGGTTCTTCATTTTCTTCCCTGATGATGCACACCGGCCAGGTTTAAAAGATGGTGAAAGTTCACCGGTTAGGAAGGTGGTTGTTAAGGTGAAGGTAGACTAAAGGCCACGGGCGAAGGGCTGCAGGCGAAAGGGAAAAACCTTCCAAATCAGTATATTACCTTGTATTTCTTCAGGATTGCCGTCGTACTCATCTGGAAATCGAGATACTGGGCACGGTAGTAGGGCAGTTTGTCCTTCAGTCTATTCTTTGAAAGCTTCCCTCTGAAACTGTCAAGTGATTTGTACTTCTTTGAATCCATCCACTTGCCAAGCTCTTCAATAATTGATTTTATGACTCCTATCTGATTCAGATACAGTGTACTGACTACCTGGACACAATCCGCACCGGCGAGAATCATTTTTACCACGTCATATCCCCTGAAAATACCACTGCTGGTGCATACAGATGACTTGATATTCCCGTGCAGCAATCCTGCGAACCTCATGGGAAGTCTGTTGTCCTCAACATTGCTGAGGCTGTAAGGATAAACATGCTCTTCAGTACTGATATCGATATCAGGCTGAAACAGCCGATTGAATAGAACAAATGCATCTGCACCGGCTCTTTCAAGATCGGATATAACTTTCAGTGGATTGCTGTAAAACGGGCTCAGTTTGACTGCAACAGGGATCTTTACAGAAGCTCTTACCTTTTTAAATGTTTTCAGCTGACTCTTTTCTATCTCCTCGTATGGATCGTTAAATTTTTCAGGAGTTATATAAAAGTTAAGTTCAAGTCCATCGACACCGGTCTTCTCTATCTCTTTTGCATATTCAATCCAGGTTTGTTCCGATACTGCATTGATGCTTGCTATTAAAGGAATTGAAACTGTTTCTCTTGCTTTTTTGAGATTTACAAGATGCTGTGCCGGATACGACATATCCTTGTGGGATTCGGGAAATAAAGTTACCATTTCCGCATGCCGCTCCTCATATTCTGTCCTTCGTTCATATAGTTCGAGGTTCTCAAGCTGCATCTGTTCTTCGAACAGTGATTTATAGACTATTGCGCCTGCACCAGATTCTTCGATCTGTTTCAGATTCTCAATGTTTGTCGAGAGGTTGCTTGCACCTGCAATGACCGGACTTTTCAGCTCCAGTCCCATGTATCGGGTACTTAAATTTGCCATAGATATGATTTCACGATTGATTTGACTTGCAACTACCGGTTTGTTATGATTTAATGAGCTTAGGCTGTGGTAATCGGCCCACTATATAACAAATCCTGCAGGGAAAAGTTCCGGAAAATACTTAACGACTTTTTAAAAAACTTACACAAAGTTCCACAAACCTGTCTGCCGTGCAGGCAGGGGAGTCGCAGAGGAACAGAGGTAATTGATCAACATCTGTAGATCTCTTTGGTTTTCTTTGATCCTTTGTGAAAGCTAAATAATTCTTTTGATGGGAACAATTAAAAATGTTAATGGATTGGTGCATAAAAAAGAGACGCCCGGGTTGGGGGCGTCTCTGCGTTCCTACGCTGGAGGGCACTAATTATTCAGCAGAATCTGCTGATCAGTGATTATTGTAATATATGCTGAATGCAATATAGTCGACGATATATTGTGATAGATACATCTCTCCAAGTGAACGTGAAAGAGAACGTAATATTTCACGGGAAGGTGAAATCAGATCGCTGAGTTTCGAAGTTGTCCCGTCGTCAAATGTCAGAAGGATATCTCTTCTGTCGCAAATCGAACCATTAGTGTCTGTAGTATCAACTATTTTTGCGGCAGCTGTCTTCTGAAGGACTCCACTGAGAAAAACCTGAAGGGAATCGATTCCTGTAGCCTTTTTTATATTAACATTGCCAATTGACAGGATATACTGCTTCTCTCTTTTTTTGAATCCGTCACCCGTAAACATCAACGATTCCTTCAATAATGTATCATTTTTCTGGGCAAGTTCAAATACTATCATAGTTGTATCACCGGTTTGCCCGCTCTGCCCAAAGCTGTATCCTTCCTGGAATGTGAAGCTTCTTGAGTATTTTCCTGCGGTTCCTGACTGCCAGGCTGAAAAGACATCAATGCTTCCGATATCCTCCTTATCAAGGGTGAATTCAGCATCCAGCTTATAATCGCAGTTATTCCACCAGGTATAGTAGAAGTGATAGTCTGATGCCGTTATAGTGAAATTGTTCTTCAGTGCAGTGTCAGTCGCGTTGTAGAAATGCAGATGCCTTGGATGAAAGACAAGCTTTTCAGGGAGGTTGATGATCAGATTATCGCTCGTTCCGGTCTTTTCGAACAACCTGTAGGGGAAATTAAAATGACGCGTTGTTTCCATTCCTGGTTTAAAATCATAGACCCCGGCTATAAGCTTAAGATTGATGCTATCGCGGAAGCCATAACTGTCATCCGACTTAGTTCCTGCGTCTGAAACTGTAATTAACTGATAACCTTTCGACCCTGCAATCTTTTCAAAAGCGGTATTGATCTTTCCAGTACTCTCCCCCAAAGACTCCTTCAGTGACAGGTTCCCGTTTTTGGAACACTGCCATCCGGTCAGGGCAATGATCCCTGCGATGATTAAAGTATTCCTTTTCATATACATGGTAAGATTTTTAGGTTAATACATCTTAAATTTAAACGAAATTCTCATGGCATTGTTTCACATTTTCGAGCTTCGACCGGTAATCCCCTGTGTTTCATTGACACTAATTTTTATATTTGTTTTGGTTATTATTTTTACCGGAAATGCATATTGACCACATTGCTATCTGGACTACCGACCTTGAAAAGGAGAAGGACTTCTTTCTCAAATACTTTAATTGTACTGCAGGTAAAATGTATTCAAATCCCCGAAAGCATTTTTCCTCCTGTTTTATTTCATTCGCTGATGGATCACGCATCGAACTGATGAAACGGAACGATATAGGCACGAGGTATGAAGGTGAGAGTCTGGGCTATGCACATATTGCCATAAAAGCTGGCAGCAGGGAAAAGGTGGAAAAGCTGACCGAGAGGCTTGAAAAGGATGGTTTCACAATCAAAAGCAAGCCGAGACAAACAGGAGATGGCTATTATGAAAGTGTGATACTGGATCCTGAAAATAACATAATCGAAATAACATGCTAATCATAATTTAAGACCTGATCATATGGCAAAAGTAGCAATGCTGGGTGCCGGATTTATCGGCGATTTTTACACTTTTTCACTGCACGGGCAGCGTAACCGCGACAGGGTTCACATCATTTACTCACGCGATAATGAACGCGGAAAGGCATTTGCAAAGAAGCACGGAATTCCCCGGTGGACCAATTCAATGGAAGAGGCAATCAACGATCCGGAAGTAGAGGTTATCATAATAGGCCTGCCGAATAATCTTCATCTGGACCCTGTTAAGCTGGCCGCCAAGGCAAAAAAAGCCATTTTCTGTACCAAGCCGCTGGCAAGGAATGCAGAGGAGGCATATAAGATGCTTGAACTTGTTGAGGAAGCAGGCATTATTCATGGCTATCTTGAAGACCTTGTCTATACTCCGAAAACATTAAAGTCATTAAAGGCTGTCAAACAGGGAGCCATAGGGCAGGTTACCTGGGCACGTTCACGTGAAACTCATCCCGGCCCTCACAGTAACTGGTTCTGGACAAAGCCGGTCTCAGGAGGAGGCGTACTGCTCGATATGGGCTGTCATTGCATCGAAATCAGCCGCAGCTACATCGGAAAGGATATAAGGCCGGTTGAGGTTATGTGCTGGGCCGACACTCTCGTAAAGCCAATTGAAGCTGAAGATAACGCGCTCGGATGGGTAAGATATGAGAATGGGGCGATAGGCCAGTTCGAGGTGAGCTGGTCATTCCGTGGTGGGATGGATCTGAGGGATGAGGTTATGGGGACTGACGGTACGATCTGGGTCAACAATTTCCTCAGAACGGGCTTTGAGATGTTCACTGCCGGAGGGAAGAAAGGCTATGTGGCTGAAAAGGCTGAAACTGAAAAGGGATGGATATTCCCTGTAGGAGATGAGGTTGTTGAGCTGGGCTATACTGATATGTTCACGGACATGTTCCGGGCATATGAGAGCAGAAAAAGTCCGGAAGAAACATTTTATGACGGATATATTGTAAATGAGATCATGGATGCCTGCTACAGGTCGGCCCAATCTAAAAAATGGGAATCGGTGAATCTCAGGACCTGGAGGGGAATGGAGAAAGCACCGAAGATCACTGCTCTTCAGGATTATGATGAAAATTATTTGCTGGTCAAGGAGGAGACAATGCCTGACAGCTCTGTGAAGATTATCCTGAAGAATAAAAAAACCGGAGAAATCTCCCAGACGATCAGGCGTTAAGTATTTTTACTTCAAGCTTTCCTCCTACTGATACCTTGTCACCCTTTATGATCACAACAGACAGAATCTCAGGTTTCTGAAGGTAATCTGAGGTGATTTTATCAATCATTGAAGCATCCTTAACCTCGTTACAGCATGCTGTCGCATAGGCATCAGCCTGTGCTCCTGAACGGCATGCTATCATGCAGGCATCAGCAGTGCCGAAGCTCAGTGAATGGCCTATCGTACCGGATGAACAGCATACCGACAATGGAGAATCCTCAGGTTTGATTATTACTCCGATTCTGTCGGACAGGGGGGAGCTTCCTGCGTAAACAGCTATAGTTACAGGGGAGGTAACCCTCATGAAGATATCTCCACCGTTTTCGACTATTACTTCAGTGAAACCGAATTCTGAAACCAGATCTTTGCATACATATTCCGCAATTGCTCCGGCAACAGCGCTCATCGGGCCAGTTCCCGAGATGCTGGTTGCCCTGTACATATCACCGATAAGCGGATGCACTCCTGCCGGGGCAGTCAATGGAACAAGTGATGTCAGAAACTCAGGGAATTCCTCGATAAGCGAATCAAGAATTTCCCGATAATGGATCACTCTTTCCCTTGAAAATTTCTCAGTTCTTTTTGAATACAAGCCTTCATCCACAGCTATCCAGAGATCCGTCTCAAAATGTTCAATCCTGAAGCTCCGCCACCTGGTGTTGCCCATGACTTCGCGGTAAAACCGCGGTTCATATTGCCTGCTTTTAGCCAATATCTATAGAGAAAAGATTAAGAGGGCATGATTTCAGGCACAGTTCGCAGACGACGCATTTTTCAGGATCAAATGAAAGTTCAGCGGTCTGGCGCTGCATTGTAAGAGCACCGGCAAAGCATACTGCTGAACAGGCACCGCAATGTATACAGAGTTCTTCCTTATAATGGATCTTTTTGTCGATAGGCTCGCATTCAACATTATTCTGTCTTATATAGTCCAATCCCTCCCTCAGTGTTGCCTCCGGAGCGGTCATTTCCATTACAAGATGACCGATTTTACCGGGAGAGACATCAGCCCTCACAATATTGACCATTATATCATACTTCTTTACCAGGTTATATGTTATCGGCTCCCCGGTTGCAGCCGGCGGGAATGTCAGAACAAATCTCTTGCTTGTCATGATTTTCTTTTTTATGATTTGGTTAAAGTCTTATTTCCAGCTTATTAAGACCTGTTGTCTTGCTGAATAAAGAAACAGGTTCACTCAACAGAAATCTTCCTTCGGATATTTCCTTCTTCAGCACATCAGCGATCTCCCGGGCCACCTTGACACTCGAAAGTGGTGCGGTCCTGATCTTTTTGCCATTAAGCTGAAGCTCACCAGAGAAAAGCGTATCATAGTTTGCCTGTCCCAGAACTTCGAAATTCCCTGATCCATAGTCAACTATATTAGTCTCTATCTGGCTGTTGCGTATCGAGACTCTCCTGGCCATATCCTCATCAAGAACCGGAATCGGTATCCCTATGCCTACAAAGAGTGTAACACCATATTTTTCGAAATATGCAGCCTTTATGAACTGAGTGCTCATAAGCTTTGCATCCCCAACGACGGCAATTGTAGCCGCGTTCCCGACGGGGATCCCGAACTCGTTCAACGGCTTGCCGGTATTGAATTGTGTCCCGTTCCATGCGACATACCCCGTTGTTCCTCCAAGAAAGATCCTTGTACCAATGCCAATAGTACGCAGTTCAGGATCATTCAGAAGAGGGCTGAGTTCGCCTGAGGTTGAAAAGTTTGCATTTCCGAACGCAGGCAGAAGAGTGCCCATATAAGTGAATTTAATCCTTGGAGTGCTGTTAACAGCAATGTTATAATTCTGGTAAGCATTCCTTGGATTGAACATGATAAACTCGTTAATAGTTTTCTTGTTGACAAGAGTTTTAATCTCAGTCCGCGGGTAACAGTCAGTCCCTTTTGCTGTTGCCTGCAGCAGAACATCCTTCCCTGCAATGAGTTCCTCAATCACGTGTCCGCCTCCGTATTTATCATGAGGCATTGCTGTTTCGGTTGCACCCAGGTATGCATCCACTGCAGCTACGCCTCCGTATGCAGGAACATTGTTCAGGGTGAGCTTTTCCAGGCGCATAGGAGGAGTTGTATGACCAAAGTTGATAAAGACGCCGGAAGAGCACATAGGTCCGAAGGTTGCAGTGGTTACGACATCGACCTTCTTTGCTATTTCAGAAGGTGTCAATTCTTTCCCCATTGCAGAAACCTTTTCTGCCGAAAGAACCACAACATTTCCCTTGCGGATCTTTTCATTGATTTCATCAATTGTTCTCTTTTTTGTCATACGAAAGTAATTAAAACATTTATAATAAGCATGTTGCAATAAAAATGCGTTCAATTTAAATCTTTGCTAAGGCTTTGGGCTGGTCGCAAAAATTTCAATTTATAATTCCCTTTCAAGGGTAGGTGTTAGCACCGTTCGGGACCTCATATCCCGGGGTTGCTAGAGGATCACTGAGCCTAATCTCTCCCCTCTTCTCTATAAACCAAAACTTTTCTTGCGAAAAGAATGGATAGTGCGGCAAAGGTAGCACTTTTTTGTTACGAACAAATAATTTCCGGCATTTCTATGATTTTATGAAAAGTCGTCTTATTTTTGCGGCGGTTTCGAGCACCTTCGCTAAAGCTTCGGTGCTCAATGCGGGGTGTAGCGCAGTTGGTCCCGCCACGCTAGCGTGGCGAGGATCCTCGATCCCGCTAATGCGGGATCGGGATTAGCGTACCTGACAATGAGTTATTTTGTTTACATACTAGAATCAAAGAAAACTGGTAAGTACTATCAAGGGCAAACGAATGACCTTAAAAAGAGGTTAGAAAGACACAATTCAGGAAGGAATAGGTCGACAAAATCAGGAATTCCTTGGATATTAAAGTGGTGGAAGGAATTTGAAACAAGATCTGAAGCTATTAAGGAGGAATCAAAGATTAAAGGAATCAAGAAACGTAAGGGAGTTGAAGATTATATAATAAAAAATAATTATCGGGGTGTAGCGCAGTTGGTTAGCGTACCTGCTTTGGGAGCAGGTGGTCGTCAGTTCGAGTCTGACCACCCCGACAGAAGGTAAAGCCTTTCCCACCATTGGCAGGAAGGGCTTTGTTTTTCTGAGGCTATAATTAATTCCTGCCTCGTTGGTTCTTCATAAAATTGGAGATAAAATAATCAATTAATATACAAACCACAATCCCAATTGAATAGGCTAAAAGATCTCCCCAGACAAAACCTGTTCCCAGGATAATCCCTCCCAGAAATGTTGATCTCAGCCTGTCAATCCAATCCTCGTGATATAATTGGCTGACTTCAATAACAATACTGAAAATTAGTCCGGAAACAGCTACTTTTCTGATTGGCCAGTCAATAAAAACAATTCTGAAAATGAAATAAACCATCATTGCCCAGAGAACATCCTTCAGATCAATTATTTCAGTGATTTTTCCGGTAAGCTTTCCTGAGTAAAGGCCAAGAAGTATAATGATTATCAGTATTATCAGGTAAAGCAGTCTTTTGGTAATACGATTCATGAGTGAGTGGATGACTTCTTTCGTTGCTGATTGCTGCCAGCCTTCGCCGGGGCTGCGGCAGGTAAAAGTTACTGGTTGATTTTCAGTTACTGATCATTACATTATTTAAACCTGACCGCACGTCCTATGAACAGGGCAAGAGGAATGAACGTAATGCCTAATGTTACAGGCAGAAACCACATTCCAAGTCCTTTTGCAATTCCTTCCGCTGTCTCGATTGTCCGATACTGGATTATTAAAAAGGTAAAAACAACAACAAACTTCATATATCTCATAATCATTGCTGCATTCCTGTATTGTCTTTCAGCATTTTCTTCTGTAATGGTGACCGGGTAGTTGAAAATATGAGGGATCCTTGTGAGTAATAATATCCCGGCAAATATTATCGTTCCGAGAGCCGGCAATAAAAGTATTGATCCTTTGTTGCCATAGTCATCAACTTGTCCGGAGGCATTAAAATGTGTAGGAATTGATTCCGGCAGTGAGGTGTAATTCAGTATCGTCAATATCCATAGCAATGCGATTGTGAACCAGCCAAGGACTTCCAGGACCAGGTCCGAGTAAGTGAATTCAAGTTTGATTTTTGGTCTTTCTTCCATCCGAAAAGCATTTGTATCCATAATATTCTTATAAAATATTGCGATACGAATTTCCTGAGATTTTGTTTCAAATAGTTTCAATAATGGAACAAGGGCATTAACTGATAACCAGGACCTTTGCGCCCTTTATCTTTCTGTTCTTAAGCTCAGTCAGCGCTTTATTGGCTTCGTCTAGGCTGTATTCCTGCACCTCGGGGATCAACGGCATCCTGGAAGCGATATCGAGGAACTCCCGGACATCACTTCGTGTAACATTTGCAACGCTTTTGATTTCCTTTTCCATCCAGAGATGCCGTGAATAATCAAGATTCAGCAAATAATCCTTATCAATTGCCTCTTTCCTGATAGCGTTTATAACGAGCCTTCCACCGGGCTTAAGTCTTTCAAGCGCAGCTACAACCGGTTTCCAGACAGGAGTCGTATCAATTATACAATCGAGAAGTTCCGGAGCATCGTCAGTTGTATCCCCGGCCCATGATGCACCAAGTTCAAGTGAAAAGGCCTGTTCACTCTTGCTTCTTGCAAAGACATAAATATGAGTTGCCGGATACTGGTATTTAATTACCTTCAGGACAAGGTGGCCGGCAGCTCCGAACCCTGTAAGCCCGATATTTTGTCCATTCTCAATCCCGGCTAGTTTCACAGATCTGTATCCTACAGCCCCGGCGCAAAGCAACGGCGCTGCCTGAGAATCAGTAAATATATCAGGTATCTTATAAACAAAAGCTTCAGAGATAGTCATATATTCGGCATAACCTCCGTTGGCATCCCTTCCGGTCGCTCTGAATTCAGGACACAGATTTTCTAGTCCCGAAAGGCAGTAACTACATTTACCGCAAGCTGAGTATATCCAGGCCACTCCAACCCTGTCGCCGGTAATATAATCCTTTGCTTTTCTGCCTGTGGCCACGATCCGTCCGATGACCTGATGACCGGGGATCACAGGAAAGCGGGGCGGAGGGGTCCTTCCCTCAATTTCATCAAGTTCAGTATGGCATACACCGCAGACACTTACCTTTAAGAGTATTTCATTTTCCTTTGGCTCGGGATCAGGCAGTTCTCTTTTCACAAGGGGACTGGTATTTTGCCTGAGGTCAGTGACCGACTGAAGGATCATTGATTTCATGACGGATTCTTAACACATCTGACGTATTTGCCTGCCTGCTTCCGTACGCCTTCGGCATAAACTTTTGACTCATTACCATCGAGCCTTCTGTATAAACCGAGCGTAGCGCTTTTTTCAGATGAGGACCACCAGTAGCTGAGCTCGCCCAGGTTGTAAAAAGCACCGTTGGCGCCATATCTGTAACCGCCTGGCAAGGCAGAAAATCCACTTCTGTTTGTCCCGTTTCCGTTATTGTCCCACCCGGTCCTGCTTTTGAGTTTTGTTCCCTGGTCAGTTCCCCGCCATCCTAATGAATCAGCCTCTTCTTTTGTCATGCCAAGAGACATTTCGAGTATTTTGAATTCATCATGGCCTGGTACATGCCATCCGGTCGGGCAAAGTTTCCCTGATCTTACGGCGAACCAGTTATATATGGCACCATAAACGGATCTATTAAGTGTGTCATTGTTATACCAGCAATAAGCAGGATTTGTCGTGGATGTCCATGTGGTGGCGCTGGTTACCAGGTTGATTCTCGTACTGTCATTAAACAGTCTTGTTTTCAGGTTTTCTGCCATCCAGACCTGAGAACCAATCGTAACAGTTCTGTAGACATTACCTTCAACGTCGGTTATCACCTGATCTTCATGTTTATTACAACCGGTCAGATAGAAAAGCAATGCCGCGGTAATCAGTAAACCGACAAAATTGCCATTTTTAATCTTTTTCATCTTGCTGAGGGCATAAATATTTTATTTTCTTTTCCCCTGATAACTAATATTTATATTAACTCGGGATCAAATTGTATTACTACAGAAAAACAAATATTTAACATGTTTATTTTGATACGAGAACAATCTTTTTCCGGAATAGTTGACAATGCTTAAACAAATATGTTAAGCAATAATTCCGCCGATGGTTTTTTTAGTATTGAGTATGGCATAGCGGCAAAGTGAGAGTAAATTCACTACATTTACTCGTATGAAGAAAATTCTTCCTCTCCTGCTGATAATGATACTGGCTGCAGCCTGCAACACTGCAGTCTGTCCTGCATACAGCGATTCTGCAAATAACGTTAAATCGTCGCTTATTCAAAGCGGTTCTTATCGCGCAAACGGGATTAACCGTATTTACCGGGATTCCTATTCTTACAAAAAAAATAAGGCAGGAAAGTAATCCTGCCCTAATGTTAAATCAAACCCTCAATCCTTCGGGACATATAGAAAGGGGATGGAATCGCACGGGCTTAAAAACCTAAGGTTTTCAATATCAGTTGCCCGCTGATTAGAGCTTTTGAGTGTATCAGCGTTAATAATTGTTTCATTTGCAATAGCGGACTCCCTGTCATGCTTGTCCTTTTCGAATGCATAGATAGCAAGCCCCAGAAAAATAATTGGATAGATCCAGTAAAAGTAATTGTGATGGTATCGGTTTAATTTGAAGCCCATAATTTGATTTACCTAACAAAAACATCAGGTTTACAAAGCAAATTTCGGATGTCCCAAATTAAAAATCTACCTCATTTGTTACATAATATAGCAATTTTGTAACATTTTGATCCAGGAATTGATGAAAAATCCTTTAACCGCAGAGAATGCAAAAGAAAAGCAATGAACTCAAAGGAGTTATCTACGGCTCAAGGAAAGGATTAAAAGAAGTCCGCTTCAGCTGATTTAAAGTAGACTTTGCACTCTCATATATGACTTTTTTTCAGTTCTTTCTTTGTTCGTCCAAAGAAAGAACACCTAATAATGTTATCTTTTCTGACGTACCTGAGGTTTCTTCACAGGTGGTGGACTTTGGAGTTAACGGGAAAGTGACCTCCTAATGCAGAAATGTCACATCCCCGGCGATACTGAAGTAATTTCCGTCTGCGTAACGGCCGGTAACCTTCCATACATAGACTCCCTGAACGGCTAAATTCCCATCCCCGAAATACCCGTCCCATCCTTTGTATAGATCATGGCTTTCGTAGATCAGGGTGCCCCACCTGTTAAAGATCTGGAGGTCGTATTCGATTACATTCTCAAAGAAGGGCCTGAATACATAGTCCATTTCAGGATAGACCCCTTTCCTCCATATTCCTCCGGTAGGCCCGGTTTCATTCCATTTGAAAACATTTGGGAACTTAATATATCCTTCTTTCCACTGCACTTTTATCGGAGTGTCCATCATTACCGAATCAACGCACCCATCACTGGATGTCACCGTGAGGATAACATTGTACGTCCCCTGATTTAGATATTTATGCCAGGGATTTTTTTCGGTCGACGTTTCCCCGTCGCCGAATGACCATAGCGATGTAGAATCATTCTGGCTGTAATTGTAGAATACGACCACCTGCTCATTGTTGACAACGTTGGTAGGATATACATCAAAAGATGCAGTCGGATTCTGGTGAACAGTCACCAGCCTGTTCTGGATTGATTCGCCTGCTGCATTATAAACGATGAGTTTAATGATATAAACTCCCGGAACATAAAATGTGTGAACAGGGTTTGCCGCGGTTGAAAACTGGCCATCTCCAAAGCCCCATATATAGGTTTCCCCGTAAAGGCTTTTGTTTTTGAAATATACGGTGAGCGGATTGCATCCTACTGTATCCGGTCCGAATTCTGCAATGGGTGGTGGAGGCATCATCACCCTGATATGGATAGTATCCTTCCCCATACACCCGAACCTGTCGGGGATGGTTTCATATTGAATAACGTGTGTCCCAATTCCGGCCTGGGTAGGACTAAAAGTATTCCCTGAAATGCCGTCACCTGATAAAATCCCGCCAGCGGGAGTTACATTTAGTGTTATTGAAGGCCCGTTTATATACTGTACTCCGACATTAGTTATGCTTACGACAGGATAGGGGACAACGGTAATCTTTGCAGTATCGGTATCCTTGCAGTCAGGATTCACAATACTATAACTGATGATATGAGTTCCCACTCCTGCAATTGCAGGATTAAAAGTATCACCTGTTATGCCGGGCCCGGACCAGGTCCCTCCAAGATCATGGGCAGTTAGTGTGATTGGCGCACTATTGATGCACAATGTATCCAGCGGATTGATGGTTGCATCAGGAAGTGCAACAGTAATCACGGTCTGATTAAAATCGGAACATCCGTTCTTATCAGTAATACTGTAAGTTATAATGTGATTTCCATACCCCGCGCGGGAAGCGTTGAAAGTATTTCCGACAACCCCTGTGCCTGACCAGACTCCTCCGGGATCATGGGCTTGTAATGTTATTGTTGAATCCTTATAGCATAAAACGCCGACGGGTGTTATCGTCGCATCAGGCTTTGGAACGACGGTTATTGTCGTCTCATCATAATCCCGGCAGCCTTCCGCACTGACAATCTCATAGCTTATCTTATGGTTTCCCGGTCCAGCGATTGCAGGACTGAAGGTAGTACCTGAAACGCCGTCTCCCCTCCATACCCCGCCCGGATCATGAGCAGTCAATGTGACGGGACTGCTGTTGGAGCAGAGAGTGTCAACAGGTGTAATGGTAGCATCCGGATAGGGAACGATCAGTATTCTTGCGGTTGTCACTACAGGCGGATGATCACCATTCACACGGTCTCGTGGAGGACCAGGAATATTGGGATCGTCATAGGGATTGCAGTAATTCCAGTTCCGAAGTGTTACCTCAAAATACTGACCTACAAGCTTATCATTGTCAACATTGATAATGTCAGACCAGACGCCGGAACCTGTTACTGGTCCCGTAAGAGTTATGACCGGATCGGAATACGGGAAGGTCCTTGAACGGTTATTTATCCGTACAGGTCGTCCTGTCATTGTATTATCGGTACCGTAAATCCATTGTATCCACCGGGTGTTGACATTCGGGTTATCCCTTTCCTGGGGAGGGACACAGTTGAACTGCGTAAGATCCTGAAACCTCACATCTGCTCCATTACCGAAACAAATCGGATAAATTCTCGGATTAATGTGCATATGGCCGCCGTTATGGTCATCATCATCCCAAACTGTCACTATTTGTTCCTGAGCTGAAGATGTGCAGATCACACCGTTAACGACAAGCATCGCCTGCGGATGATAGTTGCATATATTTCCGTTTGAGGTGTAGGTATTTGTTGCGCTGGCCTGAAAAACTCCCGGACTTGTCTGTAATGCAGGGATTGTTACAATGGTTCCATTATCCCAGTCAAATCGTATCGCTACCGGAGTGCCGGCATTGCTGACTCCTGTATAAGTTACATTCCATACTGCAGTTACAGGTGAGCATAATTTATCGGGAGTAATATTATTGGCCTTTGAAATTATAGTACAGATTTGTCCTGAAACATCAAGTGTGAGCAGTAATAAAAATGCCAATTGGAACCACTTTTTCATAAACCCGGAAATTATTGCTTCAACTGGTAAATTCGGAAACTCGTTAGATATTCCATGCTCGTCTGATTATCAGAATGTATTGCTTACTCTGTTAAATTCAAACTGATCAAAATCTATAAATACTGGACCTGACTTTCACTAAATACATTATAAAACGGGTAAAAGCCGGATTTATTACGTAAAAATACCTCCCGATGAGCCTTTCATGCGGTACATCAGGTAATGATTTATTAACGGAATTTCAAGAAAAAGGGCAACTTCAGATCTGGCGCCTCAAAATATGCTTGCCTGAATTTCCAATGAATTCACTCACTGAATTTTACAACTTCCATTGGACAGTTTTCGGCAGCTTCACGGATTGGTTTTTCATAGTCAGAGTAGTTTATGCCCTCATTGACATGTGCCACGTCTTTAAGGACAAATACTTCAGGACAAAGGCTTGAACAGATACCTGAGGCAGCACAGCCTTCTTCTATCCAGACTTTCTTTATTGCCATAGCTTTATTGATCAGTTAGTTAATGATTATAAGTTTTATCTGGTAACTTCCAGGTGCCTTTAAATCTTGAACAAACTTCAAGGTAAGGTTGTTCACTAAAATTTCAATAACCGGAAGGATGTTTTTCTGATTTATTTTGTTTACTTTTTGATCTTTAAAATTTTACTATGGCCAGGAAACTATTAACATTATCAGGCACGATTTTATTGATTTCGGCATTCACCATAGCCAATGACCAGGATCTGAGAACCGTAACCGGAGTAGTAACTGCTTTCAAAACGGTTCCTTTGAGTAGTGTAAAAATCTATGCTTCAAACTCAAAAGCGACAGCTTTTACAGATTCTGCAGGAATGTTTTCGATCAGATGTGCTGAAAAAGACATTCTTACGATATCTGCTGCCGGATTTTCCGGGAAAAAGGTAAAAACAGGAAAAGATGAGACGTATATGATCGATTTGACCTACATCGATAATGAAGATAACTTCAGGGAAGCAACAAGTCACGGGCATATTTCAGCGGGACTGCTTAAGCAGGAGGTTGAGACGAAAGCTGCCAGGGATGTAAAAGATTACTCAAAGTACAAGACAATTTATGAGCTGATAAGCAGTGAGATCTACAATGTCAGGGTAAAAGGGACCACAATTGTAAATACAAAAGTCAGGTCGTTCGATGCGGATCCGCAGGTGCTGTGCGTGGTTGACGGCGTTATAGTTTCCGACATTTCCTACATTACACCGGATTATGTTAAATCGATAGAATTTATTGATGACGTTGGTGCAACTTTATACGGAGCAAAGGGCGCTAATGGAGTTCTTAAAATCACGCTAAAATAATGAATAGGATCTGCCACAAAAGCTTCATCCTATAATGCAGACTCAAACCTGTAATTACCTGACCCTGTTTCAAATACGGCATAACCTTCCTCAAGCCTAAGGAAAGTAACCTGATTTGATCTCCTGATCTTCTTTCCGCTTTCCGTTACGTCATCAGCTCTTTTAGCCGGCACAAATACCGAAGCAGTGCAGCCTACCGGAACATTGATCTCCATAATGAATTTTCCTGACTCCTTTTTCCAGTTTACTGAAGCATTTCCGTATGGAGTCCGGTTTGAATATGACACGTTTAGGATATCTCCGGCAGGCTGCGGCCTGAATATAATGTGCCGGTAGCCCGGCTTATCGGGATCAGTGTTCATACCTGCCAGCTTCCTGTAAAACCATGTGATCCCGCCACCAAACATGGGATGATTCCGTGAATTGCTGCCGTCCCATTGTTCCCAGGTTGTTGTCGCACCCTGCTCAATCCACCAGCCATACCCGGGCTTTGTTCTCTGATCCATTACCTTGCAGGCAATCTCCTGCAGCCCGTTGTCGGCAAGAACCTCAAAAAAGAACTGAGTCCCGAAGATCCCTGTATCGAGATGATCACCAGCAGCATGTAAATCTGCCTCCAGGGCTGCAAGAACCCGCTTTTTCTGATCGTCAGGAAGTCCCATTTTAAGCGCGAAGATATTTCCACCGTATGGTCCAAAGGTACCTTTCTCATTATCATAGAATTTCTTCTGAAATGCCTTCCTTACTTTTTCTGCGAGTTCGTGATAGTATTGATAATCTTTGCTTTCACCGAGCGCATTTGCTGCCTTTGCTGTCAGATCCGAGCATCTCCACAGGAAAAAAGTATGCACCATTTCATCCGGCGGAAGCTTTCCCGGAGCAACCCAGTCGCCAAGATTAATCCACCTGTTGGGGTTTTCCCTGTCAGGTGCCTGAGAGAACATGATGCCATCATTATCCGTCCAGGTTAGCATATACTTTATGTAGCCCTTCATACCCTCATAATTGTCCTTCAGGATACCGATATCACCGTAGTGAAGGTAGAATTCCCACGGCATAATATTCATGGCCGCTCCCCAGCCAACACCGCCTCCGCATCCCGGCTGCCATGGCGCGCCATTGGGTACATACCCTGTTTCAGGATTCTGTGCACCGAAAATATCCCTGATCCATTTTGTGTAAAATGCCCGCGCATCGAAATTGTGCATTACGGTCACGCATGAAACCTGTCCGTCACCTGTGTAAGGTGAGCGCTCTCTGTGGGGGCAGTCGCTGGCAATTCCCCCGTGCATATTATCAGTCTCACTCCGCCACCAGATCTTGTTGATGGAGTTGAACAAGGGATTGGAGCATTCGAATTTCCCTGTTGTTTCTATGTCAGAGTAGGCTGCTTCAGCCCTTACCTGACCGGGTTTTAATTCTCCGGGCCAGTTTGTGATCTCAACCTCCCTGAAAACAAACCACGTGAAGCGGGCGGAATAGGATTCCGGACCGCCTCCTTTCATTGTATAGGAATTAGCTCCCACAGGTGATTCACAGATGTATCTGATATCAATTTCTCTGCCCGGTTCGCCTGAAACATTAAGGATATGGAGCCATCCGGAAATCTCCTGGCCGAAGTCCAGTTTAAAATGCCCTTCCCCAAGTTTTTCAATCTTAACCGGGGCCAGGCTTTCCATTACCCTGTCAGTCGGTGACATGTGTGCTTTAAGTGTGCCCTCAGGTGCTTTTCTTAATGCTGCATTTACCCAGGCTGAATCATTGAAGCCAGGTGAAAAGCATCCTGGCTGCTCAAGCCGGGCATCATAGTGTTCCCCATCGTAAATAAGATCCATGGTTATGGGCCCCCTGGATGCCTTCCAGCTTTGATCGCTCACAATCATTTGTTCTGAACCGTCAGCAAAGGTTATGTGGATCTGTACGAGGAATCTTGGTGTTCCATATCCTTCGCACCAGTAGCTTGACGGATTATAGAACCCATTCCCAAGGATGGCTCCTACTACATTTTCACCCTGTTTTAAATAATCCTTAATGTCATAGGAGAGATACATGACCCTGTATTCCCTGAAATTATTCCTGATCATCACACCTATCGGCCCGAGGTTGTCCCTTTTTCCGTAAAGGGTCAGGTTAGGGACAAGCACATCTCTGCCGACTTTATTGCCATTCACATACATTTCGAAATAACCGAGTCCGGTAACAAAAGCTCTGGCTGAAACGATTTTTTTGTCCAGATTGAAAATTTTGCGCAACATGGGGGAGGGGGGAGGCGAAGGTTCCCGCGAGTTTCTTACGGTCGTAACTGACCTCGGCGAAACAGGCCTTGGCAGAGCCGCTTCATCCTGCCATGGTGCTCCGATCCAAGAGGCTTTCCATTCACCCGATTCAAGTATTCCAATACTCCAGTATCCGGGTTTACTCCATTCAGAGACTTTACCCTTCCGGTCCCACACCCTGACCTGCCACCAGCAATCCTGCCTCGATGCAAGAGTTTTTCCATCATACGGGATATTCAATGAAA
>JAUZNW010000051.1 GCA_030706785.1 Bacteroidota bacterium
CGACCTATTATCTTCCTGACGATCCTTATCCTTTCAGCATTGCCTACAGAAGATCCTCCGAATTTCAGGACTTTCATAAAAGATTAAAATTGTAATCTGGACTTGAAAAGCAAATAATTCTGAAATAAAAGTGCAAAAATAATAAAATCTATAAGAATTGTTGAAATTACTTAATGATTATCAATATTTATTGAGTAAAACAAATAGGTTTAAAGTAAATTATCAGAAAATATTTTGAATTAAAACAAATTATGTTGTATTGTTCTTTATTAATGTAAGATGTTCGAAACTTTATCTATCTATTTAAATCTGCGAGATCTGCAGGAATTGGCTCTTAAATTTCCAGTCGGTTTCGCTGATTTTCGCAGATAAAAGTTTATGCGAAGGTTTTATCAGCTGGCTGCTGCCTTTTCGAGCCTCTTCAGGATGGAGAAGATAAAGACTGCTGACAGGATGCAGCATGTTATGAATACCATCCATAGTGATGTCAGCGCGACCTTATCCCATAAGAGGGTTCCTATGAACAGCAGTTTGTTGCCTACCGCAGTCGCAAGCAGCCATCCTCCCTGCATAAGACCCTGGAAACGCGAGGGGGCTACTTTCGATACAAATGATAATCCCATAGGACTCAGGAAGAGTTCGGCAACAGTAAGTGTAAGGTAACTGCTTATGAGCCAGTAGGGTGAAACCCTATCTGCGTCTGCAATCGGCAATCCCTTAAGTGAGGCCGGTGAAGGTGCACCGATGGATGCAATAAGCACCACTATAAACCCGAGTGCAGCGATCACCATTCCAATTCCGATCTTTTTGGGTGTTGAGGGTTCGATGCCTTTTTTATTCATCCAGGCGAAAAATCCCATAACCGGGAATGTTAACGCTACAATGAACAAGGGATTAAACGATTGGAATACTTCCGGAGAGATATCGTTGTGCTTGCCAAAAGGTGTGAAGAGTTTCCCAATTATCCCTGCGGGATCAAATCCGGTAGTAAAAAACAGGGAAAGCATAAATGCTATAACAAAGAGGATTCCTCCGGTTACCCTGGTTTTGAGTTTTACATTCCTGTAAAATAGCATAACCAGTCCTGCAATTGATGCTACAAATGCAAGCATTGATGGCAGAGTAAAGAAAATATTTGTGAATGAACCGACCCGTTTGACTGTATAGTCTCGTGCGAAGAGAGTAAGGGTAAGGCCGTTCTGATGGAAGGACATCCAGAAGAAGACGACGACCACAAAAACAAGAACAAGGGCCGTGATCCTGGCTCTTTCATTTTTATTGGAAGAAAGAATTATCCAGGTGATGAATCCTGCAAATAGTCCGAATGCAAATCCTGCGGCCCAGCCCACCTGTTTAATAAAATGAAGTCCGAAGGCTGTGATACCTATTGCAGCTATGGCTGAAATGACTGCAGAAGGAACAAACTGTACCTTTTCTGAAGGGGATGTTTTAACATCAACCTCTTTCTTTTCCTTATTTGGGAGTAGTCTGTTAAAAATGACATAAACAAGAAGCGAAATAACCATTGCCAGGGCTGCAATCCCGAAAGCATAGTTATATCCCTTTGAGAATACATTGAGATAATTGTGTGCAAATGCTGAAAGATCTGTTACCGGTCCGCTAAAATTTACTTTATCGGCAAGCGTCTGGAAGGTTATGGAGTCAGATAAGGTTCCATTCAAATACTGGTGGCACAGTGACGGGAGGCTTGCATCATGGGCAAAACCATTCACCTTTAACCACCAGTTCCTCATACCCGTAGCTGCATAAGGAGCGAAAAAAGCTCCGACATTTATCCCCATATAGAAGATCATAAATGCAGAGTCCCTCAGTTTAGAATATTTTGGATCATCATACATTTGACCGACAACTGCCTGCAGGTTACCCTTGAATAGTCCGTTTCCGAGTGCAATGGTAAACAAGCCAACGATAGTGACTTCAAGTGTCATCCCGGGCACTGCCATGATAATATAACCGGCAAACATTATTATGATGCCTGCCAGAATGACCAGCTTGTATTTTTTTGTTGAGTCAGCAAGGATCCCGCCAACCAGGGCCAGTGCATAGATGCTGAAATAAAACCAGCTGTAAATATCCCCTGCATTTTTTGCGGGTAGACCATATTTTGCCTGAAGGAAAAGTACAAGTATAGCCATCATTGTATAGAAGCCGAATCTTTCCCCCATATTGGAAAAGAAAGCGACAAGAAGTCCCCTGGGATGATTTTTAAGCATAATATTCCGATTAATGATTAAACAGTATTTAGTCTGGATAAGCCCTATTATCAGGCATTTCAGGTCTTAAGCAATAGTAAAATAATATTGATATCAAACAAATATATTAATCTTTTTCACAATTGAACAAAAAGGATGTAATATTGTCACAGACAACGGAATTAAAACCAGGTTACATGTTTAATTAATGAAGAAGTTAAGGATTATTATGAGTCTTGCAGTCCTCTTTATTTTATTTGTAATGTGTGAAAGGATTTTTGAAGAGAATCCGGTTCCCTTGCCTCCTCCATCAACTTCGTACAGTGAACTTGAAGCAAAAATAAGAGCCAAATATGATTCATGGGCTAAATTTACCTGGGACCAGTATAAACAATTCCTCCGGGAACTTTCTGATAACAAATTCAAGGTGCTTCCTCTGAATGAAATGAGAAAAACTCATGACAATTCAAAAGTTATTATCGGACTCCGTCACGATGTTGACCTGAATCCATTCAAAGCCCTTGATATGGCAAGAATTGAACATACCTACGGAATAAGGGCAACCTACTTCATCCTGCCTACAAGTGAGTATTATGGTCGCCTTGAGGGAAGGAAGTTTATCACGAATGCCGGGTTGGATGAAGTGATAAGCAACATCTATAAAACAGGAGCTGAAATAGGAGTACACAACGACCTGCTGACCGTTATGATTGATTATGGGATTAACCCTTTTAATTTTAATAAGGACAACCTTGCATTTCTCAAGTCATTGCATATCCCAATCTATGGTACGAGCGCACATGGTTCAAAAATATCAAAATCCACTGTACCTAACTTTCAGATATTCAGCGATTATGCCAAAAAAGACACAATACATTATAACGGGAAGACTTTTCCGCTCGGAAAACATAGTCTGAAAGAATATGGTTATGAATATGAAGCCTACTTTCTTGATTTTAGTCTTTATTTATCTGATTCAGACGGCAAATGGAATGTCCCCGGTGGATTTGACGGTATTATTGAAAAGCTCAGGCAAAGTGTACCGGGAGACAGGATTGAGATTTTGATTCACCCGGTATGGTGGGGGAAACAATCCTCCAATTGAATTTATCGAGGTCGGGCAGGTGCATTTTTAGATCGAAAAATTACTAACAAGTTTTAGCCGGTAGTGAAAATCTTCAGAAGCGGGCAGGTACGGGAAATTGATTCATTTACAATAAGGAATGAACCTATTGCTTCTGTGGATCTCATGGAAAGGGCTGCCGGTCAGCTCTTTAAATGGTACGCCAGGAATTACGACAGGTCACGGCGCACAATTATTTTTTCTGGTCCGGGAAATAACGGGGGAGATGGGCTTGCCCTGGCAAGATTACTCTCATTAACACGATTTAATGCAGAAGTATTTTATATAAGAACTTCCGGAAGGACTTCAGAAGACTGGAATGTCAACCGTAAAAGGCTGGAAACCGAGACGCAGGTCAGTATAAATACTATTAATGACCCGGATCAGTTTCCGCTTACAGATCCGGAAGATGTGATCATAGATGCAATTTTCGGCACAGGTTTGCAGCGTCCAGCAGAGGGCTTAGCCGCCCAGGTCATAAAAAAAGTAAATCAGACTGACTGTACAGTAATCTCTGTCGATATACCTTCAGGATTGTTTTGTGAGGATAACAGTACAAATGATCCTGATTCAATAATCCGTGCCGATTTTACTCTAAGCTTTCAGTTTCCAAAGCTTTGTTTTATGTTCCCTGAAAATGAAAAATATGTCGGGGAATGGCACGTTTTGCCGATAGGTTTGAGCAATGAAGGAATCAGGACCACAGATACACCATATAATTTTCTTGAAAATGACTTTGTGCTCTCGCTTCTGAGGAAAAGGAAAAAGTTTGAACACAAGGGTAACTTTGGTCACGGTTTGCTTGTTGCAGGAGCATACGGGAGGATGGGAGCTGCAGTAATGGGAGCAAGGGCAGCCCTGAGGACTGGAATAGGGTTACTCACCTGTCATGTGCCGGTCAGGGGAACCGAAATTGTACAGACATCAGTCCCGGAGGCAATGGTGCAGATCGATAAAAACGAAAGAATTACCTCAGAAATTGATGAGACTGATAAGTATGACGCGATTGGAATAGGTCCAGGGATTGGTACTGACCCTATTACCAGAAAAGCGCTGAACAAACTTTTGTTCAGCTATGCCAGGCCAATGGTAATTGACGCTGATGCTTTGAATATAATCGGCTTGAACAAAAAATGGCTTTTAAAGCTACCTCCTCAGGCAGTGCTGACACCTCATCCGAAGGAATTTGAAAGGATAGCAGGAAAAACTAAAGACAGTTACCATAGACTTGAAAGACAGATTGAGTTTGCCGGAAAATTCGGTTGTGTGGTAGTTTTAAAAGGAGCCAATACTTCAATTGTCACGCCGGATGGGAAGGTATTCTTCAACAGCACGGGTAATCCCGGAATGGCAACTGCAGGGAGCGGTGATGTGCTGACCGGGATCATACTTTCACTTCTGGCACAGGAGTATTCTCCAGAAAATGCTGCTGTTGCAGGTGTATACATTCACGGCCTTGCAGGGGATATAGGTGCAGCCAGACTGGGGTATGAGTCAATTTTAGCATCAGACATAATTGACAATATAGGTAATGCGTTCCTTAAAATAAGGACTATATAGTAATCCTGAAATTTGATGGTGTTTCAGAGATTACATCAGCCAACAGACAGCAATAATTAATAGAAAATAATGAATTTATGAAACATACAGTTAGACTAACCCTGCTTTTATTCATCGGGTTGTTTGCCGGATCATGTGGAGTTAATAAGGACCTTTCAAGGTCAGGAGTGATAGTGACTCCTCTTTCAGGCAAGCTTAATATTACCAAAGGATCTATTGTATATGCGCTCCCGCTGACCGTTCTGGATGTCACTGTCGATGCAGAACGAATGGTCGAACTTCCCGGACCCTATTCCCGCTTTGCAGAAGAACTGCTCGGCCTGGCCGATGTAGTCAAGAGTGCGTCGGAACACTGGAGCATAAGGCAGGTTACAATAGCAACGCATGAAGAACTTGATCCGTCGGAATTCTACATTATTGAAGGGAGCTCGTTGTTTCAGACAAACCTCCTGGCCCTAAAAAGAGCCGGCCTGGTAATGGATCTGAATCCTGAAATATACAATTCAGGGGCTGGCGGCTTCCGGAACCGGGAATCAGATCTGGTAGGTACACGATTTTATGACTTAGGTGCAGATGAATATTTTCAGGGCAGGAATGACACTGTTTACAGAGTGGTCAGTGTCGATACTGCCTTTATCAAAATCCCATATCTTGTTGAAAAAAAACAGAAGCTCACAATTGATCAGCTTGCGGAAAAAGCAGCTGTCCGACTTATGGAACTTAGGGATGGCAAGCATCTCATACTGACGGGTGAAACCAATATATATCCCCAGAACAGCGCACCGCTTGATGAGATGAACAGGCTTGAAAAAGAATACACAGAGCTCTTTGCAGGGAAGATTATTAAAGAAAGACGGACTTTTACATATCAGCTCATACCAGATAAGAACTCTACGGGAAAACAGATTACAATCTGCTTATTTTCCGAGTCCGCGGGTCCGGTAGTGTCAACCGACAGATCCGGAGTACCTTTGACAATTGAATTTTTACCTGAATCAAAAACCAAACAATTCAATTTATTAACAGGCTCATTAACCGGATCTTCATCACAAAGAACTGACAAGCTTTACTACAGGGTTCCTGACGTAGTTGGAGTAAAAGTAGCTTTCGGCAACAAAATCTTTAATACATCAAGGAAATTAATCTACCAGTTTGGTGATGTCGTGCAGCTGCCGGCCAATTTCACAATAGGAAAATAGGGAAGGAATCAGCCAACTGGCGTTGGGCATCAGGAAAAACCGGTTTCTATATTGTTTGTACCTGTAGCCTGTAGCCTTCAGCCTTTCTTACTGTATTTTCCCTACGAAAGTCTTCTGGTAATCCTCCCAGGTATGTGTTTCATACGCCTTATCAGCAAAATAGGAGAGGATCACTTCCATTTCTTTGGGCTGACGGAATCCCGGCACGGGGGTAACCCCATACTTATCATCCTTTTTTGTAAAGAAGACCACAGTTGGATAGGACAACTGGCTTTGCAGCAGTGCTACGGCCAGTTGATGTGCATTGCCGTATTTTCCGTCATTAATGAATTTCTGACCCATAAATGTCACATCTTCCTTGCTTTCAGCATTGAATTTTACCGGGTAGAATCTTGTATTAAGAATTTCGGCTATTACCGGATTGGTAAATGTCTCCTGATCCATCTTTTTGCACCAGCCACACCAGTCGGTATATGTATCGATAAAAAGTGGACGGAAAGATTCCTTGCTCAATTTCTCTGCTTCCTGAATGGTATACCATTTTACTTTCCCGTTCTGGGGAAAAGTAGTTATAGTTGAGATTACCAGCAGGAAAAATATAATTGACCGTTTCATAGACTTCATTTTACAGTATTTGATCAAATTGTGTGCAAAATAACCGGAAATTTCTTTGTTCACGACTTGCCGATCAGGAAAATAACTGAATTAAAACGCGGAATATTGCCAAATGTTCAATTTAAGCCCGCTTTTTACAAAGTAACTTTGAATTATTTTCTACATTTACCGATTCTTAAAATGAACTGATCATTCTCTATGGAAACAATAGCCAAAACTTTACGCGATTCAAAATCTGCACGCTGGATAGCCCTGGCAGTTGTGTCATTCACAATGCTTTGCGGATATTACCTTACCGATGTGATGGCTCCGTTAAAGCCGCTTTTGGAGAAAGAACTTCTCTGGAACAGTGCTGAGTACGGATTCTTTACAAGTGCTTACGGGTGGTTCAATGTATTTCTTCTTATGCTAATATTCGGAGGCATAATACTCGACAGAATGGGAGTGAGGTTCACCGGTAAGATGGCAACAATCATTATGGTGATTGGCACATCAATCAAATACTGGGCAATTTCGACCCATTCACTTGACGGGATGCAGATTCTGGGTATGAAGGCCCAGGTCGTTATCGCTGGACTGGGATATGCAACGTTCGGAGTTGGCGTCGAAGTGGCCGGGATCACGGTTTCAAAAATCATTGTGAAATGGTTCAAGGGGAAGGAAATGGCTCTCGCAATGGGACTTGAAATGGCGACTGCCCGAATTGGCACAACCCTGGCAATGGTAACTTCGGTTCCGATAGCTCGTGCCCTTCATGGGGTATCGAAACCGATACTTGTCTGCCTTATAATGTTGTGTATCGGCATGATCGCATTCTTTTTCTATACAGTGTTGGATAAGAGGCTTGACAAATCAATAGCGCTTGCTTCCGCAGCCAGTAACAGTGCTCCTGAAGAGGAGGAATCATTTAATGTAAAGGATATACTTGTAATTGTCACAAACAAGGGCTGGTGGTTTATCGCTATCCTTTGCGTTCTTTTCTATTCAGCTGTATTTCCTTTCCTCAAATACGCCACCGATCTTATGGTGAACAAGTTCAATGTGGATCCTGAAGTTGCCGGAATAATCCCCGGATTGCTACCCTTCGGTACTATGATCCTTACACCACTTTTCGGGAATATGTATGACAGAAAAGGCAAAGGAGCTTCGATCATGATCCTTGGAGCACTCCTTCTTATTTTCGTTCATACAATGTATTCGATACCTTTCCTCAAGGCTACACCGATTGCTATAATTCTTATCATTATTCTTGGGATCGGATTCTCACTTGTACCCTCTGCAATGTGGCCGTCAGTTCCGAAGATAATACCTGAAAAACAGCTGGGTACCGCTTATGCAATGATCTTCTGGGTTCAGAATATCGGGCTGATGGGAGTTCCTTATCTTATTGGCTGGGTGCTCAACAAGTATTGCATCACAGGAACCCACCTTATCGACGGAGCCCAGGTGCCAAGCTACAACTATACCCTGCCGATGATAATATTCACAAGTTTTGGTCTTGTCGCACTTGTATTCGCCTTCCTGCTGAAGGCAGAAGATAGGAAGAAGGGTTATGGGCTTGAGTTGCCGAATATCAAAAAATGAAAAGGTTCGGGGTTCGGGGAACGGGATACGGGTTGCGCGGAAGAATAAATTGATTCAAGGTTTTCCTCGCCTCTCGAATCCCGCACCTGGTATCTTCCTGGCTATGCCATCTTGATGAGGATCGCACGAATGACATCAGTGACATCTTCCTCTTCATCGACGGTCCTTTCCAGAATTTCGAGGATCTTATTGTTTTTGAGAAGCTCAGCTGCATCCTTTTCCTTTTCAAATAACTCCCCTACGGCAAAATAATAGTACTCGTCAGTCTTGTGTTCAATGTCCTTTACCTTGTCACATGCTGCCATTATTTCCTTTTTATTTGCTCCGACATCATTGAGGCAATGAACACAAGTATTTATCTCGAGAGCGGCTTCATGGATCATTTCTGCCATTTCCTTGTAGACTGTCATTAGTTTCTTGGGTTTATACAGGCATATCCTGCGGCTTACACCGTCTATTGAATCCACCACGTCATCAATCTTCGCAGTAAGCTCATGTATATCTTCCCTGTCGAAGGGAGTTATGAATGATTTATTTAGCGCCTGGAATGATTTATCAGTGATCTGGTCGCCAATGTGCTCAAGCTGTTTGATTTCCTTGTGTAGTCTTTCATGAACTTCAGTGTCGGTACTTGACAGTTGTTCCTTAAGAAGTTCTGTCGATTTCAACAGATTTCTGGCATCCTCCTCAAAAAGAGGATAGAAGGAATGATCTTTAGGAACAAAGAATTTCAGGAATTTATCGATATTCATATCAGAGGTAATTTTGGAAGTATTTATATTAGCTGATCCATTTAATAAAATAATAAATAGAAGCACCTATCAAGCCTGATACAGGAATTGTGAGGATCCAAGCCCAGAATATTTTTTTTGTAACGCCCCATTTAACAGCAGAAAGTCTCTTCCTGGAACCCACCCCGATTATAGCGCCTGTAATTGTATGAGTTGTGCTGACCGGAATACCGAAATGTGTAGCTCCAAAAAGAGTCAGAGCACCTGCCGTTTCGGCACAGAAGCCTTCGAATGGTTTTAGTTTGGTAATTCTTTGTCCCATGGTTTTGACAATTCTCCAACCACCAAACATAGTCCCTAGAGCAATTGAGGCCTGGCATGATAAAACGACCCACAGAGGGGGTCTGGCAGCATCCTTTGTAATCAGTCCGGTGATCACCATAGCTACCCAAATAATTCCCATTGACTTCTGGGCATCATTGCCTCCGTGGCCTATACTGAAGGCTGAAGCTGAAATCAATTGGAGCCTCTTGAAATGTTTGTCAACACCTGACGGAGTATGATTCCTTGAAATGTACTGTACGAATGTTGAAATAATAAAGCCGAGAACCATACCAAGAAGCGGTGAAATAACAATAAAGGCCACAATTTTAATAACACCTCCTGAAATTACAGAACCCGGACCTGAACTGACCAGAGCAGCACCAACCAATCCCCCCACAAGAGTATGTGAAGAACTTGACGGCAAACCAAGTCTCCATGTAATGAGATTCCACGTGATTGCTGCAATAAGTGCGGCTCCGATCACAGAAAGGTTTATCACGTCCGGTTCGACGACACCTTTTCCGATTGTTGAAGCAACCTTAAGAGGAAAAACAGTAAATGCAATAAAATTAAAAAAAGCTGCCATTACTACCGCAGCAAAGGGAGAGAGAACTTTTGTCGATACTACAGTTGCAATGGAATTTGCAGAATCGTGGAAACCGTTAATGAAATCAAAGACAAGGGCCAGTGCAACTATTATATACAGAAATGTCATTTTCCATGGTTGGGTGCCCAAAATTATAAATATCGGAATAAAATGCAAAACGATTCAGAAATTAGTTAATAGCGATTTTTAGACAATTGACATCAGGATAATTTTTGAAGTTTTTCTGTCCGGGAGATTTGCTTACAATTTTGTTTTATTCACTGATTTAATTACTTTTATGAATTAATCATTTTCAATTTATAGATCCAGAATTATGAATGACATCCGTAAACTTGAACCGGCACCGGTCTGGAAATATTTCCATGAAATAACACAGATTCCTCATCCTTCGAAAAAGGAACATCGGATAATAGAATTCATAAAGGAGTTCGGCAGGAAGAATAATCTTGAAACTGTGGTTGACAAGGTCGGGAACGTAATAATACGCAAGCCTGCAAGCAGGGGGATGGAGAACAGGAAAGGAGTGATCCTACAGACTCATCTCGACATGGTCCCGCAAAAGAACAGCGACAAGAAGCACGATTTTGAAAAGGATCCGATCGAAACAGTGATAGATGGAGATTGGGTAAAGGCAAACGGCACTACACTGGGCTCAGATAACGGAATAGGTGTGGCTTCGGTGATGGCGGTTCTTGCATCGAAAGACGTACAACACGGTCCTTTAGAAGCTCTGTTCACAATTGATGAGGAAACCGGTATGACCGGAGTCTTCAACATGAAAAAGGGAGTATTGAAGGGAGATATACTTATGAACCTTGACTCTGAAGATGAAGGTGAGCTTTATGTTGGGTGCGCCGGTGGAATTGATGTAAGTGTTACAAAAAAATACGGACAGCAAAAGCCGCCTGAAGGAATGGTTGCTTTCAAGGTTGTGGCAAAAGGATTAAAAGGAGGCCATTCAGGGGTTGATATTGCTCTTGGAAGGGCAAACTCCAACAAGATCATGTTCAGATTCCTGATGCAGGCAGAGTCTGATTTTGGTATCCGGCTGGCTGAAGCTGCAGGAGGTGATTTAAGGAATGCAATTCCGCGTGAATGTTATTCAATAGTTCTTGTTCCTGAAAATAAAACAACAGGTTTCAGGAAGTTTGTCAGTGGTTATGAGAAGATGTACCGGGCTGAGTTTGATGAGACAGAGCCTGACCTCTCCTTTACCGTGCAGAAGACCGAAATGCCTGCAAGGATTATGAAACAGGCTGACCAATATAAGATTATAAGAGCTTTATTTGCATGTCCAAACGGTGTGCAGCGGATGAGTCAGGCAATGAAGGGACTTGTTGAAACCTCAAATAATCTTGCTGTCGTCAGATGTGTTAAAGGTCAATTTGAAACCTACTGTCTTACACGCAGTTCAGTGGATTCATCCAAAGAGGCCACTGCATGGAAAATAGCCGCTGTATTTCATCTTATCAGTGCGGACGTTACATTATCCGGAAGTTATCCGGGCTGGAAGCCAAATATGGGTTCCCCGATTCTGAAAACCCTTAGCGATGTCTATAAAAAGATGTATGGGAAGACGCCTGAAGTGAAGGCAATTCATGCCGGCCTTGAATGCGGAATAATCGGCGGATTATATCCTAACCTTGATATGATTTCATTCGGTCCGACAATCAAGTATCCTCATTCACCTGATGAGAAGGTAAACATCCTGTCAGTTAAGAAATTCTTTAATTTTCTTTGCGAAGGGTTAAAACAGGTTCCTGTTAAATAGGTACAGGGCTTAGGGCACGGCGCCCGGCAAAGACGCCAAAGCTGGTCGTTTTAAGAAAATTAAAGTCCATTTAATTTTTTTAATATAAGAAGCAGGTTTATTCAACTTTTATTTCCACAAGGATATTGTCCTTCATCACATTATCGTTTGCTTTTACATTTATCTTTGTCACTTTCCCGTTTACCGGAGACTGAATTTCATTCTGCATCTTCATCGCCTCAAGGATGATCAGGGATTCACCGCGTATTACTGGTGAACCGTCCCTGACCAGAACATCGATTATTTTTCCGGGCATGGGAGCTTTAATGATCTCTTTCTCCGCCTTGCCAATAGCTGAGCCAAGCACCTTCATTCTTTTCATGGCAAAAGGTGTCTCCACTGTAAAGTTGTAGCTTATATCGTTAAAGAGGATCTCGTACTTGTTCTGACGGGAACGGACAATTTCTACAGGGAACTTCCTGTTCTTCCACAGAATGTAGGTCCCATATTTATCATCTTCCTTTAGCTTTACTTCGTACTCTCTCTTTCCGATTTTTATAGAATGCTTAAGCGGCTGAGGAAAGCAGAACCTCTTATTCTCAGAAGACAGGGCGTATAATTTTTTAATATTCAACTTGTCTTTTGCCATGATCATTCAGGGATTCAGAACTGGTTAATTCTTTTGTTAAGGAGCCATGGACTCATTTCTTTGCCGTTCCCGAAGTCTACATTGATGCTGTTGTCCATCAGGTTTTCCTCTATAAACAATTTTGTGGCAAGCCATGCAGCAAGCATTTCCTCATACTCGCTGTTCAGGTAGTATTTTTCAAGATCTTTTTCTATAAAAGCAGTAGTAAAGGTTCCGTCTATGAATTTAGGGTTACGAACCAGCATTCTGAAGAACGGTAGTGTCGTTTTAGTTCCTTTTATCCATACTTTGTCAAGTGCCATCTTGCAATTCCTTATGGCATCCTTGCGGTCCTTTCCTTTTATTATCAGTTTAGTAATCAGTGAATCGTAACTTGGTATTATCGATGATCCTGCCTGGACGCCTGTATCGATCCTAAGGTAGGACTCGGCAGGGAGGTTAAGCTTTTCAATCTTACCGGGATCGGGTGCGAAACCTGACTGAACATCCTCAGCATTGATCCTGCATTCGATCGCCCAACCCCTGAATTTGATATCCTGCTGGCGATATTTCAGAGCTTCACCGCTGGCTATCCTTATCTGCTGTTCAATTAGATCGATTCCGGTTATCATCTCGGTTACAGGGTGCTCTACCTGTATCCTGGTATTCATCTCCATGAAGTAAAAGTTCTGGTCCGAATCGAGCAGGAATTCTACTGTCCCTGCAGAATAATAGTTAACAGTTTTTGCGATCCTGACAGCAATATTCCCCATCCTTTTCCTGAGATCGCTGTCAAGAGCTATCGAAGGCGCTTCTTCCAGCAGTTTCTGGTGCTTCCTCTGTATTGAACATTCCCTTTCACCAAGATGGATTATGTTGCCTTTTGTATCACCTAGTATTTGAAATTCAATATGCTTGGGATTTTCAATATATTTTTCGATGAAAACGGATGGATCATTGAAAGCTTTTTCGGCTTCCTTGCTGGCTATGACAAACATTTTTCCCATATCCTCGGCTTTCCTGACGATCCGCATTCCTCTTCCTCCGCCTCCTGAGGCAGCCTTAATGATAACAGGATAGCCTATTTTATCAGCCACCAGGATTGCTTCTTCCTCATCACCAATATTGCCCTGACTGCCCATGGCTATAGGAATCTTTGCAGCCACTGCTAGCTTCCTGGCAATTGTTTTATTTCCCATTTTGTATATGGCATCAGGGGAAGGTCCGATATAGATTATCTTGTTCTCTATGCATTTCTGGGCGAAATATGCGTTTTCGGCAAGGAATCCGTAACCGGGATGGATAGCGTCAGCTTTTGTTTTAAGCGCTATTTCAATAATCTTTTCAATGTTCAGAAAAACAGGGATCTCTGAGGAATCTTCAGTATTATCATAAACAATATCTGCCTGCGAAATGAACAGTGCGGCGGGCTCCACAGCTGTCCTGATAGCAACCACTTCAATTTTCATTTTGTGAGCAGTCCGGATTATCCGGACTGCTATCTCTCCGCGGTTAGCAATTAGTATCCGTTTGATCTTCATGATGTATTAATCTGTTTGTATCAAATAAACGGCGATTTGTGTTGTTGTTGCCATTGTTGTTGCTATTGTAGCGACAGGGTCTCAGAACTGTCGCTACAATGGCATGTTCCCGTGTTTCCTTGCCGGTACTTTAACCCATTTATTGTTAAGCGCTGCGAAAGCTGAAGCGATTTTTTTACGGGAGACCGCAGGATCAATCACTTCATCGATATAACCCAGCTCATCAGCAATGAATGGATTTGCTACCTTATCACGGTATTTTTTAACAAGGTCCTTTTTCAGCTCAGCCTGATTCTTTGAGCCTGCAAGCTCTTTCCTGTAGAGTATGGCAACAGCTCCGTCGGGACCCATTACTGCAATTTCAGCCGTAGGCCATGCGAAGCTGAAATCACCACCCAGGTTTTTGCTGTTCATCACTATAAAAGCACCACCATAAGCCTTCCTCATTATCACTGTTATTTTGGGCACTGTGGCCTCGCTATACGCAAAAAGCATTTTAGCTCCATGCCTTATTATCCCTGAGTGTTCCTGATCAACTCCGGGAAGAAAGCCGGGTACATCCTCGAGTGTAAGTAACGGTATATTGAATGCATCGCAAAAACGTATAAAACGTGCTCCTTTGGTCGATGAATCAATATCAAGAACTCCGGCAAGCACCTTGGGCTGGTTTGCTACAACACCGATTGTTTTCCCCTTTAATCTTGCGAGACCCGTCACCAGGCTCGGGGCAAAAAGCTCGGCAGTTTCAAAAAAGCTGTTCCTGTCGACAATCTGGTTGATGATGTCCCTGACGTCGTAGCCCTTATTTGGATCGTCAGGAATGATATCCCTGAGCTTGGGATTTATATCAGGTATCAAGCCGTCATCTGCCACAACAGGAGGATTCTCGACGTTGTTTGACGGCAGAAATGAAAGGAATTTTTTCAATGCCAGGATCGTATTCTCCTCATCTTCATAAATCATATGCGCAACGCCGCTCTTCCTTGCATGGATCTCAGCACCGCCAAGTTCTTCAAATGTGACTTCTTCATTCAGAACCTCCTTGACTACGTTAGGACCTGTAACAAACATATAGCTTGTATGGTTCGTCATGAAAACAAAATCTGTCAGGGCAGGGGAGTAAACAGCTCCACCGGCCGCAGGTCCCATAATTACCGAGATCTGAGGGATAATTCCCGATGACTGTATTATGTTGTGAAAGATCGAAGCATATCCGCTCAGACTGGCAACTCCTTCCTGGATCCTTGCACCGCCTGAATCGATCAGGCCTATTATCGGTGAACCCATTTTAAGGGCCATCTCCTGTATTTTTGCTATCTTTTTAGCATGGACAATGCCAAGAGAGCCCCCCATTATGGTAAAATCCTGGGCATAAGCAAAAACCAGGCGTCCGTTCACCTTTCCGTGGCCTACAATTACTCCGTCCCCATAGGATTTTTCGACTTTGCCGAATTCAACCGGCTGGCTGGCGGGAGTTACAAAGGTATCGATCTCTTCAAAGGTTCCATTGTCAAAAAGCAGACTTATTCTTTCATGTGCGGTAAGCTTTCCCTTTGAATGTTGTTTTTCTGCCTGTTCCGAGCTGTATTGTTTCCTGAGCGCTTCCTGTCGGTCAAGAAAAGACTTATAATGCTTACCTGATAAATCCATGACGTTCTGTATTTTATTTCAGGAAATTAGCAAAAATTCTGATTACAGGCTTGAACAGAGCTGATAATCAGCGTGCGAAAATAGTCAAATTCAGGACATTTTCAAACCAATCTTTCGAACGGATTTTAAAACTAAAACTTAGTCAGCAGATAATCTGTTATTTACATTAGTTATTTTTTCGAACGAAAAATAATGTTAATCAGGTTTAAACAAACCTTCTTCTTTTGATCCCAGCAATCCTGCCTTAATAATTGAGTCGCTTGCGATATTAAGCCTTTTAATCATTTTATCAGAAATGACAGGGAAATGATGCAGTGATTCAATTTTGTCACCGATGTATTCAAGATCTTCATCTGTTGTTGCCCAATTACGGGAGTTATAAACTGTAAGATCCAACGGAAGGGAATAGGACCTGAGAGATTTTTCGCCTTTAATATTAAAATAGAAATCAAAGTATGACATAATGAGTTCCCGAAGCGACCGGTAGACAGGCTCCCTGAAACGAAGTGATGTAAAGTTGGATTTTGCTACAGCCCCCCAGTTCCCATTCTCAGTGAACACAGCAATGACATGGTCATCATCGTTAAACGCCCTCATATCAACAATACGCGGCCTGTAGCCTAAAAAATCAAGAGCTGCAGCAGCAAAAAGAGCGCCCTCAAAGCAATGAGCGGATTTTTTACTGATGATCCAGCGTGGTGACCTGCATTCGTATGCGGGATTATATTCTATGGAATCGAGAAAAACCTGAATTGACCATGGGGAATTGAATTCTTTGAGAAATCTGACTTCCCCCTCTGACCAGTTAATTCTTGAATATGGCTTTCCCATGCTGTATTTCAATTTAACGTAAAGGATTTAACAGGTTTTGTAAATCTCATTTCAGACTTTCAATGATTTTCTGCATGACCGGGTATTGCTCTTCCATGCTTTCAAGGAGTCTGAACTGGGCACGTGCCCTCTGGATATTATGATCTTTATGATGTATTTTATAGTAGACATCCCCATCGATGTAATCTGTGAGGAACCTTAATCCCATAATGTAAGTTATCAATCTTGGGGCGAAAGCAAGGTAATCTTTTTCAGTCTCGTTTAGGATTCCCCTTGTTTCAGAAAGGTAACCTTCGGCATAGGCTTTAAACAAATTTATATCCATTTTTACCTTTTCAAGGTCCTGCTCGTCCTCGGCCGCCACATTTGCTGCAGTCCTGATGGCATCTCCGAAATCGTAATGTACATATCCTGGCATCACTGTATCAAGATCGATTATACAAAGTGCCCGGTCTTTTTTATCAAGGAGGATGTTATTGAATTTGGTATCATTATGGGTTATTGTAAGGGGTATTCTGCCTTCCTTTCCAAGATTTAGTATTACCTTCATTTCACTGGCCCTGTACAGTACAAAATTTATCTCATGCTTTAATCCTGAAACCCTTCTAACAGAATCTTTACTGATCGAATTATTAAAGTTTTCCAGCCTTTTTACAACGTTATGAAAATTTGGTATTGTTTCATGAAGCGGTTTACCCGGAAGATCTGCAAGCAGAGCCTGGAAACGTCCGACAGCTTTGCCACCTTCATAGGCTTTCCGGGGAGAATCGACTAAATCGTATGATCTGTGATCAGGGATATAAATAAACATTCTCCAGAAATTGCCTTCCTGATCAATGATCCAGCTTTTTCCGCTTTTTGCCATGACCAGGTTCAGGCATTCCCTTTTTACATCGGAGCCGGGAATTGAAAGTAATTTACTTCTGATGTGCAGGGTGACCCGCTCAATGTTATCCTGAAGCTCGGGGATATTTTTAAATACCTTGTTGTTAAGCTTTTGAAGAATGTAGTCATCCTTCTCGTTTTCGAAAGTCTTTACATAAAATGTCTCATGAATATGACCACTGCCGAAAAGAGTGACATCTGAAAAAGAACCATCCGCAAGGAACAAACTATATATCCTCTCAAGGTCATCCCTCATTTCTCAGACCAATTTTATGTCCGATAAATGCATAGAACATAATTACAAGATAACATGGGACACATAACCAGTAAGCAGGTTGAGTGGAGTACAGAACTACAAGTTTACCATAGAGCAGAGGAATGAGAGATCCGCCGGCTATTGCCATAATAAGCATTGCAGAAGCAGTTTTTGTGAACCTTCCGACGCCATTCAGTGCCAGAGGCCAGACAGCCGGCCAGACAAGCGAATTGGCAAGGCCCATTAAGGCGACGAACAAAACCGTTACCGGGAGAATCAGGTGAAGAGGCTTAAACGTAACAAGATCAATGAACGGCATAATAAATGCCTTGTCTGCCGGAATGAGTATGGCTCCCAGAGAAAATATCACTCCAAGAATCGTACAGATCTTTAAAGCATTAGCCTGTTTTAAGTATTTAGGTATTAAGATAATACCAAGGAGATATCCGATAATCATAGAGGTCATAGTAAGAGAGGTAAAATACTTAGCTGACTCCATTGGTATCTTCAGGGATTGTCCATACCGGATAATTGTGTCACCGGCGATCACTTCCACTCCGACATAGAAGAACAGGGTAAGGACTCCAAGAAGGAGGTGAGGAAACTGCCAGATACTAGTTTTTTTGAGATTAGCTACACCCACTGTTTCGTCTTCAGCTTCAGTATCGACCTCAGGAAGATGTACAAATTTCAGTAGAAGGCCGAGGAGAACCAGAATAATTGCCATTACTATATAGGGCATAATAACATTTCTGGCCATTTCATTAAGGATAACAGCCCGTGAGGCGGAATCTGCTGTCTGAGCCAGTTTCTGTTCCAGGATACTCGAATCCTTAAGCACAAAACTGGCCAGAATAATCGGGGCAATAACTCCTGCAAATTTGTTTGCAATTCCCATTATGCTTATACGTTTTGCAGCACTCTCGCGGGGACCAATAATTGTAACATAGGGGTTGACTGCGGTCTGAAGCAGGGCCAGTCCCGTACCCTGAACAAACAACCCTGTCAGAAACAGCCCGTAGGTTCGTGTGAGTGCTGCAGGGATAAATATAAATGCTCCTACAGCCATTACCCACAGACCCAGGGACATTCCGAATTTAAAACCTGTCTTTTTCAGTATTACAGAGGATGGAAGCGCCATTACAAAGTAGGAGATATAAAATGCAGCCGTTACAAAATATGCCTGAAAATCGTTTAGCTCGCAGGCTGTCTTCAGGAATGGTATAAGGACCCCATTCAGCCAGGTTACGAATCCGAAGATGAAAAAGAAAAGACCAATGATTGTTATAGCAAAGACATAGTCTTTCCTGTTGATGTCGCTTGAGGATGTATTCGTTGTCATAAAATGAAATGGTTTAGATTAATGTGGCAAACGCCAAATCTAATCTTTTTTAATTATGCCGCAAAAAAAAACCATATTTGTTTTGAGCCGTGATAAATCCCGGGTAAAGGATGTGCTAAATATGAGCAAATGACTGATTGGCAGATCAATATAAAAAAAGATCAATTATTTTTCCGTGAGTTGTTTATAGCAGCTTCCCTTGATTTTGCCCCGAGGTATCCTCCATGATGCCTTTTTGAATAATCTTCCGGTGTGAATCCTATCTTTTCCATCATAAGCACTACCAGAGCATCGCCGATCACGGTAAATACTGTTGTTGAAGTAGTTGGAGTAAGTCCTAACGGGCATACTTCTGAAGGGGCGCCAGTAGAAATTGTGAGGTCGGCTTTTTGTCCGAGTGGGCTCTCGGTATTACCGGTAATGACTATTACAGGGAGTGCAGGGTACAGGTTGTTCTTAAGGTCGATCAGCTCAACGATTTCCCTTGTCTTACCTGAATTTGAGATTGCCAGAAGCACATCATTTTTCTGAAGCACTCCAAGGTCACCATGCTGTGCTTCGCTAGGATGCAGAAAAACAGCAGGTGTGCCAGTAGAGCTGAAGGTTGTGGCAATATTGTGGGCAATTTGTCCGGCTTTGCCCATCCCGCTCGTTATCAGCTTTCCGTTTTTCTCATGTACATATTGGTGTATCAGATTAATCACTTTTTCATAAATATCAGTTACCGGGATCCTGGTTATTGCCAGGGCCTCATTTTCAAATATTTTTGCTACCTTAGCTTTCATAGGAAATTGATTGAATCGAAACCAAAGGTATTAAAAATAAGCAGTGGTCTGACTTATAAGAAGAATCATGCATTAAGCTGCCTTAAGAACTTCACAAAGACTTAATCAATTTTTAATGCGCATTCGACAAAAATTATGATTTTTTGATGAACTTTAGATATCCGGACTTTAACTAATTAATTCTATTGATATAAGTCTTTTTTGGGTTGTTTAAATATTTCAAATTGTCTCAGATTGAGCCACTTTGGAGTAAAATTGATTTTGGAGGTACTCCTAATTTTAGTAGGTTTGCTTGACATTACTTTATAATGCTGTATAACAGATATCAGGAATTACTTGAGTTTATCAGGGCAAATGCATCAGCATTTTTCCACAAGTACTCTGTACCACGCTGGATGTTATTCATCCATGATGTAGTGTTAGTCTTCCTGACATTCATATTTGCATATTTCCTACGGTACAACATGATAGCGGAAGATCTTCCTATTCATCAAGCCTTTATACACGGATTGATGACTCTCAGCGTGTATACCATGTTTATGATAACTTTCAAATCGTTTGCAGGACTTATCCGACACACTACACTTACAGACGTTTCCCTAGTGCTTGTTTCGAATACGGCATCAGCTACAATACTTGTTTTATATA
>JAUZNW010000052.1 GCA_030706785.1 Bacteroidota bacterium
GACAAACGCATTGTTTCTGATGTATTTGTATTATAATCAGCTACTTCAGCACCAGCAAGGTTATATATCCTGATATTGACTGACTTTCCCCTCATCGTTGAGGGTAGGCTGGCATATATGACTCCACTTCCGGCAGGGTTGGGATATAATAGAAGTATCTCATTGCCAGTTGTGTCGCTGAGAGGTGTCATTTTAACAAGCAGGTTCCTGGCCGTGCTTTCTGTAACAGTTATATTGGTAAGGGTTGTATCCCTGTACCCCCTGGCTGAAAATGTAAGGTTCCATATTCCCGGTTTCAGAAGCCTGACGAATCCGCCGGTCAGAGTATCGGAATAGACTTGAGAGTTATCCTTATCATGGCTGTCAATAAAGACCATGGCAGGCACAGGGTCATCACTGTAAAGATCGGAAACGTGCCCATGAATGCCGTACAGAGCATTTTCAAGGTAGCCAGTCAGCGATTGTTTGTTGTATTGCCACAGGTTGTCAAGGTATGAAACAGGTGCAACATAATTGGTATCAAGCTCTATTGTCACTTCTCTCCCGTTTAGTGACCAGGTCACATAATCCTGCCTCCCGCCGTAAACAGGATACCATTCATACCCGTTGGTCACTCCGTTATCAAGGAAATCCATGTAGCCTTTAGGCGAGTGAGTATGAACGGTATCAGCATATTTTCTTGAAATTCCATAAAACCAGTCATTGTCGGCATGAAGCCTCGCCCACCTGTCCCATGGATAATTTACAACTTCCTCCCCTGAGTGGAAATTGGCCGAAAGCACGAACCTGTGCTTTGCCAGGAACCTCATCATATCGATCGTCTCTTTCTGCTTTGTTATGTTGGATACTTCAGGATCAGGAAAATTCCGGTTAAGGTCATACCCGTTGGCATTGTTCCTTGTCGGTGAAATGATCGAATTGCTTCCGTAATATGTACCGTCAGGATTTGCAAGAGGATTAATCCATATCTCAAGATTGTCAATGAGTTCCCTGATCCTGCTGTCGGTGTTATAATTTTTCAGAAGGTACTCGGCGAATCGCATCATCAGTATGAATCCGCCGGTCTCATCGCCATGGATTGAGGATGTATAAAATACAGGTGGTTTATAATCTCCGGTGCCGGTATTGCCCGTGATCTTCAGTACCAGCACCAGCCTCCCCCTTATACTCGTGCCTATTGTATCGAGCCTGCACAGGGTCGGATATTCCGAAGCGAATGCACGCATTATTGAATCATACTGTGTATAGGTGGGATAGCTTTCCCACTGCATAGCTTCACTCACACTTGAAGCGCTCCTGATCCCTTTAGCTTCTTCCCTTTCAATTATAGAATATTTGTATTTTTTTGAGATGAACCATTCTGCATCCCTGGATGACAGGACAATATAGATCCTGTTGTTTCTGACCGACCTGATCGATACATTCCTGGTCAGCACATCGGTTTCCTTTTGTCCTTGATAGGGAATTGATACTTCTGCCTGGCCTTTTTTCGCAATTCTTTCCAGAAGTATTTTGTGGTCCCAGGCTTCCTGTGAAAAAGAGAATTGAAAAAGGAAGGATAGTAAAAGGAGTATTATTGAAAACCTGCCAGTCATTAAAAGTCTTAAACGTTGAACCTTATGTGAAGGATATCCCCGTCCTCTACCACATAGGTTTTTCCTTCGATATAGAATTTGCCGGCTTCCTTGCAGGCATGCTCTGATCCCAGCGCAATAAAATCGTGATATTTCATCACTTCCGCCCTTATGAATCCCCTTTCAAGGTCGCTGTGGATCACTCCTGCAGCCTGGGGAGCGGTCATGCCTCTTTTGATCGTCCATGCCCTTATCTCCTTGGGTCCGACGGTGAAGAATGTTTGAAGGTTAAGAAGGTGGTATGCAGCTCTGATCATTTTGTCAACTCCGGGTTCATCAAGACCGGCATCCTTGAGGAATGCAATCCTGTCATCCCTGTCTTCAAGCTCAGCGATCTCAGCCTCGATTGCGCCTGCAATGACAACTACTTCGGCATCACTGCCTTTAAGCGTTTCCCTTACCTGATCAACATACCTGTTGCCGGCCACCGCCGATTTCTCATCAACATTACAGACATACATTACAGGTTTCATAGTGAGAAGAAATAGGTCACTGACATGCCTCTTTTCTTCCTCCTTTATTTCAAGTGTCCTGGCATTTTTGAAGTTACTAATATGATCTTGATACCTCGTGAGAACCTCCAACCCATGCCTCGCATCCTTGTCGCCGGCTTTGATAAGCTTTTCGAGCCTCTGAAGCTTTTTCCCGACCGATTCAAGATCTTTCACCTGCAGCTCAAAATCGACAGTTTCCATATCCCTTACTGGATCGACCGAACCGTCGATATGCGGTAATGCATCATTGTCGAAACATCTCAGAACATGTATCAGGGCATCGGTATTGCGTATATCCCCCAGGAACTTGTTCCCTACTCCTTCTCCCTTGTTGGAGCCCTTTGCCAGTCCAGGAATATCGACGATCTCTACCGTCGTATGAATAACCTTTTCAGTAACCTGGTGTTTTTCAAGCTCATAAAGACGTTGATCGGGTACCTGTATAACGCCTATGTTCGATTTGGTTGCGCTGAAAGCAAAGGCATTTGTTTCGCCCTTTGTATTTGAAATACAGTTGAATATCGTTGTTTTGCCGACATTCGTAATCCCTATAATACCACATTGAAGAGCCATCGGGAAAGAGTTTCTTGAGAGGACAAATTTATCATTATTCCCGGGTTAAATCAACTCTGAAACTCGGACTGCTTTCTCCTCCCGCTTTGCCAGACTTCCCGTACAGCTTGCATGGTTTTTTCCAGGTGTTATGACCGGCAATTTGTATCCACTCAATGAATTACGTAATAAATTACGTAATTCGTTACGTAATTATCACTATATCTGATTTTTTCATAATTATGAAGTGTATGGTCTCGCTAGCTACTTCAAACCATTCAACCCTTCAACCAGTTATCACCACGGCGCCAACAACGAACACATTGGTTCTCCCTCTCTCCCACACACATCCTCAACCATTCAACCTTTAAACCAATATATTTAAACCTTTTAGCGTTTTAATCATCAAATTATTAAATGACTACTTCAGGTGAGCAACAATACATCTGACAGCGACATATTCGATCTTCTTGATAGCGACCTCAACAAAGGTTTCAGGATACTTGTCGAAAGGTACAGCACAAGGCTCTACTGGCATATCCGACGCCTCGTCATTCTTCACGAGGATGCCGATGATGCCCTGCAGAACACATTTATAAGTGTCTGGCGCAATATTTCAGGCTTCCGGAACGAGAGCTCACTTTATACCTGGCTTTATTCGATTGCTACAAACGAGGCACTTGCCCTGATAAATAAAAGGGCAAAAAATAATGCAATTTCTCTTGACGACCTTGGCACATTCTTCGCCAGCTCAATGGAAGGCAGCACTTGGTTCGACGGTGATGAAGCCCAGGTAAAGCTTCAGAATGCTTTGCTTAAACTGCCAGAAAAACAACGTATCGTATTCAACCTGAAATACTATGAAGAAATGACATATGAGGATATGAGCAGGGTACTTAAAACATCGGTCGGGGCTCTTAAAGCATCGTACCACCATGCCGTAAAAAAAATTGAAAATCTTTTATCCGGGATTTAAACCTATCGTAATTTTAATCATCTAAAATGTGATGAAAACAAAAGACAAAATACCTGGCGGTAATCCATTCAAAGTTCCAGACAACTACTTTGAGGGCGTTAGCAGTAGGATCATCTCAGCTACCACCGGCGAACTTAAGGAGAAAAAGTTCAGAACCGTACGGATGCCGATGAGGCAGTATATTGCAATAGCTGCATCGGTTGCGGTGCTCGCGCTTCTGAGCTATACCGGGATAAAGCTCTTCTCTCCCCGCAGGGAATCATTTACACTGAATAATATCCCGACCGAGGTCTATTCTGATGAGATCCTGAAGGATATTGATCTTGTTGTGCTCGAGGAAAATACTTCAGCTTCAGGCATTCCTGAAGAGGGACTGAATCTGGATGATCAGGATATAATTGATTACCTCATCCGGGAGAATATTGATATAAACGACATTTATGAAAAGTTATAAGATATCAGCCATGAAAAACAGAATTATTATATCAATAGTGCTGGCGGCCCTTATTACGGGTGCTGCGCTTGCACAAAATCCGAACATGGAGAGGCTCAATGCATATAAAATAGCATTCTTCACAAAAAAGCTCAACCTTACGGAAAAAGAGGCCGAAAAATTCTGGCCTGTTTACAATGAATACCAGGATTCGAGGAACAAGCTTCAGGTTGAGCGGCAGCAAATTATGCGGAACTTTAACCAGAACGAGCTGAATATGTCGGAAAAGGAAATGACCGAAGCGGCAGACAAACTAATCAGTCTCGAGGTTCGTGAAGCATCATTTACCCAGGAGTTCCATAATAAAATTAAGACTGTCCTTTCGCCGGTAAAGGTCATGAGGTTGTACCAGGCTGAAAACCAGTACAGGATACAGTTGCTCAATCAGCTTCAGGAAAGAAGGCAGACCAGAGGGAATGCGAATGGGAGGAAGCCGTAAATGAACGCTATGCCCCCCGTTTTCTCCGCGGTGAATGACACCCCCCTTCCCCCCGAAGAGGGGTCAAAAATGGAATGATTTGAAGAATGAAATAAGCTCATCGGGAGACATCTTTTTCTGCTCTCCTGATGACATTATTTTAAGGGTGAGCACATTGCTTTTTATCTCCTCGTCACCGGCGATGATTATATAAGGGATCTTCCTCGCATCAGCATATGACATCTGCTTCTTCAGCTTCACCGGGTCGGGATAAACCTCTGAGCTTACCCGGATTTCCTTCAGTTTGTTCTGGATCCCGATCCCATACATGACTTCCTTTTCACCGAAATTAAGTATCAGGACCTGTGTTCCGGAACCTTTAATATCATCAAACAGATTTGTCTGGTCAAGTACATCATATATCCTGTCGGCCCCGAATGATACACCTACCCCCGAAATGCCCTCCAAACCGAAAACGCCCGTAAGATTGTCGTACCTTCCTCCCCCGCAAATGCTTCCGATCCTGACATCCTTCGACCTCACCTCAATGATCGCTCCGGTATAATAGTCGAGCCCCCTGGCCAGGGTGAGATCAAGTCCGGCAATGTCAGCAGAGGGACTGCTTTCAATAAATGAAAACAGAGTTTTCATTTCTGAGACACCCTGTATGCCTGTCTCCGAGCCGGCAATGATGCCTTTCAGTCTGGCAAGTTTCTCGCCTGTGGTGCCTTTCAGATTGATAACTGGCTGAAGCTTTTTAATTGCTGCATCAGATACTCCTCTGTCTTTAAGCTCCTGATTTACAGCATCCGGTCCGACCTTTTCGAGTTTGTCAATTGTGACCGTAATATCAGTGATCTTTGCAGATTCTCCTAT
This sequence comes from Bacteroidota bacterium, assembly GCA_030706785.1. Lineage (GTDB taxonomy): Bacteria > Bacteroidota > Bacteroidia > Bacteroidales > VadinHA17 > LD21. Next base: position 5,444 of record JAUZNW010000052.1, read on the forward strand.
TATCTCAGCTATACCGGAAAGGATCTTCCTGTTGTTGATCCTGATCTCGATTGATATCTTCAGCCTTTTGAAAACATCATCAATTATCCTGACGAGCTCATACTCATTTAACAGTGAATTGCTGCCGATAATGTCCACATCACACTGTGAAAATTCACGGTATCTTCCCTTCTGAGGCCTGTCGGCGCGCCACACAGGCTGGATCTGATACCTCCTGAACGGGAAAATTATCTTATCGCGATTCTGGACTACATAGCGTGCGAATGGTACTGTAAGGTCATACCTGAGTCCCCGTTCGCATATGACAGCTGACAATTTGGCTGTCTCTCTTCCAAGGAGTTCTCTGTCGCTGACACCTGAGAGGAAATCTCCTGAATTAAGTATCCTGTAGATTAATTTATCTCCGTCCTCCCCGTATTTACCAAGAAGGGTTGAGAGGTTTTCCATGGCAGGGGTCTCTATAGGCTGATACCCATAAAGTCTGAATACCTGCCTGACTGTATCGAATATATAATCCCTCCTTATCACCTCCTTCGGTGAAAAATCGCGGGTTCCCTTTGGGATGGATGGCTTCATTGTTCAAAAGATAAAAGACAAATATAATTGGAAAGTGCGAAAGTCTGTAAAGTCGTGTCAGACAGAAGAGGGAAGACGCATGAATGTATTATGTATTACAGGCGATAGGCGATGTTTGGAGGTTCTGTAGATTAATAATCGTTTCATCCCCCCTTCATGGGGGTTGGGGGGTCAGTATTTCTCCGGCACGAAAGTCTGGTCCGTGATCGGGGGCCTGACATAGGCTACATCGTGCTCAAGCGGCGGAAGCTTGAATGGTTTGGGAGTCAGGTCTTTATACGGAATTAGCGAAAGCAGGTGATCGATGCAGTTGAGCCTGGCCCTTCTCTTATCGTCGGCAGGGACAACATACCATGGGGATTGCTTGGTATCGGTATATGAGAACATCTTGTCCTTGGCCATGGAATATTCCACCCATTTATCGCGGGATTCAATATCCATAGGACTGATTTTCCACCTCTTTGTCGGATCCTTTATCCTGTCCTGGAACCGGTTTTCCTGCTCACCATCGCTAATTGAAAACCAGTATTTTATCAATATAATTCCTGAACGGATAAGCATCCTTTCAAACTCCGGACATGATCTCAGGAATTCCTCATACTCCTCACTTGTGCAATAGCCCATGACCTTCTCAACGCCTGCCCTGTTGTACCAGCTCCTGTCGAACAGTACGATCTCACCTCCGGAAGGCAGTTCCGAAACATAACGCTGAAAATACCATTGAGATTTTTCTTTTTCTGTTGGTATCCCAAGGGCAACAATCCGGCAGATCCTTGGATTAAGGCATCCGGCAATTGTTTTGATAACTCCGCCCTTGCCTGCAGCATCCCGGCCTTCAAAAATCACTACAACCTTTAACTTGTTGGCTTTTACCCACTCCTGAAGCTTGACCAGTTCTATCTCAAGGGCTCTGAGCTTTTTGAGGTATTCCTTGATCCCAAGCTTCTTTTGCTTTTCTATCTTGATATCATGATAGAGGTTTTTCTTTTCGAAGACCTCTACCTTGCTCTTAGAGATTTTCTGATGTTTGGCCATAGGGGAAGAAGTTATCAGATAAGAAATATACAAATTTCCCGTCTGAACCGGAAATTTCCCCGCAAAATATTACTGGATGAAAGGAATAGAGAGAGGATAGCGGAAATCTTCACCTTTGGAAGCTTTTACACTTCCAATGATGATGCAGATTACTTTCAGGACACCGATAAAGATCACGATCGGAATTCCCACAATAATAAAGCATAGGGGAATAGCCAGGACAATGTACAGGAGCATGGAAATCTGAAAGTTAAGAGATGCTTTCCCGTTCCGGTCAACCCAGAGCGAATCATCCTTCCGCGAAAGCCAGCAGACTAGCGGACCAATTATCCCCCCGAAAGGGAAGAAAAAGCCGGCAAAAGCTGAAAGGTGGCACAGCATTGCCCAGTTCCTTTCCGATTCTGATAATTCTCTGATTTCTTCCATGATAATCCGGTTTTTATTAAAAGACGCTTATCTTTTCCCAGTGATGCATTCTCAGAATCTTGCCAGCCTTCTCAAATCCGCAGGAAGCAATCCGTTAGGATTCACATAGTCAATCTTATGCTGATTATAATAATACATTTCTGAGTCATCGGTGCCTATAAGCATCTTAAAACAAAATCCGCCATTTTTGTCTCCTACCGGTCCTACCTTATGAAGGATAAGTGTATTCGGCGTTTTTTCCTCAATCGCTTTCACAATGGCTTCCTCAGGAACAATTTTAATGCTGTACCTGTAAATAGCGCTTATTTTCTCAATTGATCCTATAGCCGGTGAGAGGTCCTCCTGTTTGACAAGGATTGTCCTGCTCATTACTTTGGGGACATTCTTATTATAGTATTTCAGGTATCTTCTTCCTGTAAGGGAAGGATCTTCAAAGATCATCTGTGCGTGTTTCTGCATAAACGACAGGATGGCACCCAGTTTGTAGCCATATTCCATATCATCCTCACCTGCAAATGATAAGGGAACCGCACAGATCTCGGGCATTTCCCCTATTTTATCAACCTTCTTGCCCTGAAGCAGATTAATAAAATTGAATACGGAATTTGATTTATCACTTTCAAAATTGGTTTCAGTGAGCATAATGAAAGAATAGGCAGGATCGGATCTTCTGAGGGCAAAATCGGATAATTTCACATACTCAAACGGCGTGATTGTCCAGTACTTGCCCATAGCCTGTTTAATATAGGTGTTATAAACCGTATTGCCGTCCTCAAGAACAACACACGTTTTGGATCCCTTAAACTGTTTTATTTCATCGGCTGTCGGAAACGGAGCCTGTCCGGTCAGCGTGAACGGAAATGACAGCAGCAAAAGCAGAAAAAGCCTGTATCTCATTGAGGGTTTTGTTTTACGGGGATATACAAAGGATTCCTTTCATCAAATTTCCTTATATATACAAACATCAGTTCCTTTTTCTTTTTATGTGAAAGCTGAACAAACTCCTCGTACAGCTGGCTGTCCTTCATAAGAAGGAGTTCGGTATTTTCAACGTCATATTCCATTACCTTACCGCTCTCGAAATCGATAAGATACTGCTTCAGCTCATTCCGACCTGCATTCTGCCTGTAAGGAGAATAATAATAGCCATAAGGCGAGTAGTAATTACCGTAATAGTAAGGGTAATAATACGGTGAATAATAAGGAGAATAATAATATGGGTCGTAATAACCGTACGGAGAGTTATAGTACCGGTTATCATAGGAAGTTATATCAGCAACAAAATGACAAATATTCCCCACGAATGTGATCCTGTTAAAATTACCCTGGATCTGTATATTCAGTATACCGTTCCTTGAATAACCCCAGATATCACTTTTGTTTACCTCCTGCCTCACCCCCATAGCGTCATAAAAATATATCTTGTCTCCCTCTAAAAGATTCTTGAAGAAATCCTTGTCATTATAATCTGTTGAAGTAAGAATCTTGGCCTTTGGTATCGGATCGTTCATCTTTACCTGATCAAAATTCAGGTATATTCCATCATTGAATCTAAAGTCAGGAGTAAATTTTACCTTCCCTGGCTCTTCCTGTGCCGCAAGCGGGACATAGATCCCTCCTGATGCAATCGCAACGCTCATAAGTAAAATCCTGAATACTCTCTTCATAATGGCTAGTGGTTTAATTTTTTCGCGCAAAAACTATACCATAGAAGCAAATTTAACCATTTCCTTCGATGCATAAATATTTCACCTGATGTATATTTATTTTGCATAATTTTACGTTACTGCAGATAACCAGTTCATCTAATGACCGAACCTGAAAGTCAACCTCAAGGAAATGCAGTGAATCAGCATCCGGATCAGAATTTTGAGAAGAACAGGAAGTTTGTTGAAAACTATTCAATTGCTTCTGTCCTAGTCCTGATCGTCGCAATAATTCTACTTGCGTTCGGCCTGAGGCTTATATCCGGTTGCCTTGTGATTGCTGGTGCTGCCCTTTTTATTTTATCCATGAGAAGAGCCCTGGACCTGATCAAATCTGTCAAGCAATCCCTGGCCGAGGCTTCAACATCGAATGAGAGGAAGGAGGACGTAATAGCAGACTTTTCGCACAGGATAAGGGAACCGCTGAATAACCTGGTTGTAATTGCCGACCTGCTGATGGCATCAGAGCTTCAGAAAAAACAAAAGGACCTTATAGAGACCTTTATTGCCTCCACCAACAACATGGTCACCACTGTTAATGAATTAACAATGCAGACGGCCGGCAATTTCAGCTATGAGGCAAGGAAGAATATACGATTTAATATTATTTCAACGATCCAGAATACCATCGATCTTTACAGTCTGAAAGAAAAAGCCAGCCTTGATTTCATATTCAACAAAAAGGATTACCATGAGTATGAATGCCAGGGAGATCCGATCATACTGAAGCAGATTTTCCTCGATCTGTTCAACACTATAGAAAAACAGGGAGCAGAAAGCCCCACCAAGGTTACAATCAGCCTGAAAAAAGATAGGGACCTCGTGAATGAAAGGTATATAGGAATGAGGATCCAAACCGATAAATATATTGTTCTGATCAGCGACGACGGAACTTCCGGTCATCTTGCATCCAGGCTGATCAGTTTAAGCAGGGGCAGCTTTGCCCAGGAATCCGGAATCAATTATACCGTCCTTAACATCAGCATGCCGTTTCTCTTTCCCGTAACAGAAATAAAACCGGCCCAGCCGCTGAAGCCGGGAGAGGGACTAAAAGAAAGAGTCCGCAAAGAGCTGAAAGATATCAACATACTGCTCGTTGAGGATAATCTCATAAACCAGAAGATCACTCTTCTGACATTAAAGCCACTGGTAAACAGCATTGATACGGCTTCAAACGGGAAGGAGGCAATGGATAAGTTGTCATCATCGGATTATGACCTGATACTTATGGACATCCAGATGCCGGTGATGAACGGGATCATCGCAGCTGAAAAAATAAGGGAGCTTGAGGCAGGAACCGACACTCATATCCCGATAGTAGCCATTACGGCCAATGCAATGATTGGTGACAGGGAGAAATGCCTCTCAGCCGGGATAGATGAATATATAAGCAAACCGTTCCAACCCGCTGCCCTGATCGAAAAAATCAAGGAGATCCTTTAGACAACAATGAAGTTTTTAAGCGATTATCTCATCTGTTCCCTTACGGAGAAGCTTCCTGTATTTCTTTGAAGGAGAAGGGATAAATGAGTCAAAGCCAAGTGAATCCCATTTCCTGTTAACAATTTCAATGGTAGCGTCATCAGAGCAGACCACATTAGGCCATTTCCTGGGGAATCCCTCTTTGCGATAGAGTTTTATGGTGCCATCGATAAGGATATTACCCGGGGATACTTCGTAATGATCCCTTACAGGATCCGAGTTTGCCAGAACCTGCCATGCGACATCAAAGCTATCTTCGGGATCAACAGTATGATCTACGGCAAGGATAAACCTGAATGCACCTTCAATGCTTGCTGATCTCAAAAGGTTTAGCACTTTTTGCAGCGATTCATTGTCTGAAGAGTGATCGATCGTGAGGATCAGAATCCTGTTCCCGTCGTAAAACTGCCTGATCTTATAGGATTTAACAAACGGGACCTCGAGCCAGGCGACCGGCAGTATGTAAGAGACTTCACGATTATTCTCATTAGATAGTCTGTTGCCCGGGATCTCTTCAGGAAACTTTACGGTTGCATCTATACCTGCTTTGCCGCCAAACGAAAAGCTGTCGGATGAGTGATCCAGCACATCCAGAGGGCCAGGCATGAACAGAATGTCTGAGATATTTCCGGTATTGGCAAGTACATGGCCGATAAGTTCCTGATAGTTCCTTATGTTGATCTCCCCATCAACTACCACAATATATTTTGAGAACATCATCTGACCAGCACCGAAAAGTGAGTTTATCACTTTCATACCCTGCCCCGGGTAGGATTTTTTTATTTTGACAATCACCAGGTTATGGGCAACTCCGGCTTCCGGTATGTGAAGGTCGGTTATCTCTGGCTGGACTGCCAGCTTTACAGGTGAAAGGAATATCCTTTCAGTTGCCTTCGTCAGCCATGCATCTTCCTGCGGTGGTATCCCGACGATCGTTGCAGGATAGACAGCATTTTTTGAATGTGTAATGGCTGTTACGTGAAACCTCGGGTAGTAGTCGGCAAGTGAATAAAATCCGGTGTGATCTCCAAATGGGCCTTCTGAAACCAGCTCCTCTGACGGATCAACATATCCTTCAATCACAATATCGGCATCATCCGGAATGTACAGATCATTGGTGATGCATTTAACCAGCTTTACTTTCTTTCTTCGCAGAAATCCTGCAAGCAAATACTCGTTAATATTTTCAGGAAGCGGTGCAGTGGCACAATAGGTATATACGGGATCGCCTCCGAGCGCAACAGTGACAGGCATTCTCTTCCCCAGCTTTTTCCACGCCTCATAGTGGTTTGCTCCTGTCTTATGTCTCTGCCAGTGCATTGCAGTGGTGTTCCTGTCAAGTATCTGCATCCTGTACATGCCTGCGTTTGGTGATCCCGTTTCAGGATGGATTGTATGGACTATTGGAAGGGTCACAAATCTGCCTCCGTCGTAAGGCCAGCATTTAAGAACCGGCAAGATGTCAAGATCAGGTTCATTGATGATCACTTTCTGACATTTACCTCTCCTTTTTTTCTTTACAGGAATGCAACCGGCAATTTTTAAAAGCCCGGGAAGAGCTTTAATCCTATCTCGGAACGAGGCGTGAGGGCTGGTTATGGAGCCAAACAGATCCCCGATCTCTGACCCAAACTCAGATAAGTCACGCATTCCCAGCGCCATGGCCATTCTCCTGTCGGAACCAAAACCATTGATAAGGACCGGGATTGCTGTACCTGTATTTTCGAAAAGAAGGGCTTTTCCGCCGGATTTTGTTACACGGTCGGTTATTTCGGCAATTTCCAGGATCGGGTCAACAAAAGCCTTTACCCGTTGAAGTTCACCGTTTTTCTCAAGAAGGAAAATAAATTCGGAAAGTCCGGAAAAAGCCATTTGAGAGTTAGTACAGGATTTCTAGATAACAATATTAGTCATTATTATTGTGATACGCACCCCCTTTGAATTCCCATGAGGGGGAGAAGAACCTCCCTTTTGATTGGGGGTGTTGAAAAAGTCAAAAATAAAAAGTTAATAACTTAAGATAAAATGGGGATGAAATGGCTGTTTCATCCCCTTGTTTATTCTCTAATTGGTTATAAATTAGAGATATAACAACATATCTTATGGCTAAGATAGTATTTAAAAAGGACAAACGCAACCAATTGTTGCTTCTTCCTTCAGACATAGGGAGTTTAATACCAGATAATCATTTAGTTAGAGTGGTTGACGAAGTTATTAACCAAATCAGACTTTCACCACTTTTAGAGACTTACAAAGGAGGAGGGGCAAGTAGCTACTCACCGCGATTAATGTTGAAAATACTCATCTACTCATATATAGACAAGATCTATACTAATCGACGGATAGAAAAAGCATTAAGGGAGAATATAAATTTAATGTGGATAAGTGGTATGAGCACTCCAGACTATACAACGATCCACAACTTTCGTTCAAAAAGGATGAAGGAAGCAGTAGAAGATGTTTTCGGTTCGATAGTTGAAATTTTAATAGATGGTGGATATGTTAAAGCTGAAAACCTTTTTGTAGATGGGACAAAGATAGAAGCTAATGCAAACAGGTACAGCCATATATGGAGGAAGAATGTAGAAAGGTATGAATCTATGACTAAAGAAAGAGTAAAAAAATTATTATCTCACATTGAACAACTTCAGAAAGAAGAAGATGCTGAATACGGTATACATAACCTGGAAGAGTTAGAAGGCCATATAACAGCAGAGAAAGTTGAGAAGCTGGTAGATGATATCAACCAGAAACTATCAAATGGGACAAAATCAAAACGAGCAACCTCTGAGGTTAAAAAGCTGAAAAATGAGTATGTACCAAAGTTGAAAAAGTACGAGCAGCAAAAAGATATGTTACAGCAGCGCAACAGCTGTTCAAAAACCGACAGAGATGCCACATTCTTTCGTATGAAAGAAGATCATCTGGGAATGAGTCAGTTAAAGCCTGCATATAATGTTCAGATCGCCACTGAGGATCAGTTTATATTGAGTTATGGTATATATCAGAAAGCTGCGGATACATCTGTATTTATCCCATTCTTTGATAAGGTAAAAACACAGCTGAAAGCGCTCCCGGCAAATATCATAGCAGATGCAGGATATGGCAGTGAGGAAAACTATAAGTTTATAACAGACCAGAAGCTTGGTAACTACGTAAAATATAACACATTTGACATCGAAAAAACTCATGATCACAAAAAGAAAACCTTCCTTTCAGATCGTTTTAAATATGATAGTAAAGAAGATCAATTTAAATGCCCGGCTGGTCAAATCCTGGATTTAATTGGCATCAAAGAAACCAAAAGTGAAAATGGGTATAAATCCAAACGAAAAGTATATAAATCAAGATGTTGCAATAAATGCCAATTTAGGGACTTCTGCTGCAGGGGTAAAAATGACAGAACAATAGAGATTAATAGAAAGCTTGATCGATATAGGGATAAAGTAAGACAAAACCTGGAATCAGAAAAAGGTATAAAACTTCGGTTACAACGTGGTGTTGATGTCGAATCTGTCTTTGGCCAGATAAAACACAATAACCAGTTTAGGCGATTTTATTCCAGAGGGCTTAAAAATGTCAATACAGAATGGGGAATTATCAGTATCGCGCATAATATAAAGAAGATGGCTAGCTAGCTATCTGCTTTTTATCTAAAAACAGATGAATATTAAAAAGTTTATCCCGATAAAGTATTGTAAAAGTTAAATCTGTACTTTTACTTTTTCAACACCCCCTATCCCGCCAAAGGCGGGAGGATATCCTCTTAAAGGGAGCTAATTCAGAACCATTAACTAACTTGGGGTAAAATCAAACCAAAACAAATCCTTTCCAAGAATTGTTAATCAACATGTGCATTACTTAAGGGGAAATCTTATTATTTTTATATTGTGAAAGTCAAAATCCTATTTTTGCATGAATTAAAAGTAACAGAAACCCAAACAAATAAAATTATTGCTTATGAAAACCCTGATTATTAACCGGCTTGCAGTAATGCTTGCCCTTATCATGCTGATTCCCGGATGTAAAAAGAACAAAAACGAAGTATCACCTTTTGTGGGGAACTACGTCATTGCAAATGCTGAGCTGTCTCAGGCAATCAATGTACCGACAGTTGAGGCAGGAACAGTTCCAATCCCGGTTGGAACAAATATAACTCCACTTATACAGCAGGCATTATTAAGTGCTGTAACCTGCTCCTCTCCCGATAAATCGTACGTGGAACTCAGAAATGATTTTTCATTGTATATAAGCTGTGAAGGTGCAAATCCCCTGAATGGCGGAACATGGCAGGAGTTGTCAAATACATCAATCCTGCTTAATCTGAACAGCACGGCAGTTCCCTCTTCTCCGATAGGACTAAGCCTGACAGTGACTGCTATTGTCAAAGATGCAAGTAAGCTTACCGGAACAACAAGTGTTCCTTTGCCGAAAGCAATGGTCGCCGGATTACTCACTGCAATGCATCTGACGTTGAGTCCTTCGGCACCGGATATCTTTCTGGCTACATTTTCTATAGAATTTACCGTGAAATAGACATCAGACAATCACTATCTGTCAGGTGTTTATTTTTTCCCTCCCAGTGGGTCTTCATAAATAATGGTCAGATAATACAAACCACCTATCTTGGGGCTTCCGAAGCTGGTTATGTGATAGTTGTTCAGAATGTTTGATCCCCCAAGCTTCAGTTCAGTATTAAGCGAGGGGAGCTTGTATGAAATATGGAAGTCCAGCGTTGTGAATGCAGGGATTTCGCCGGTACCAAAAGCTGATTCCCAGACAAACTTCTGTTGCCAGTGGACATTAAGGTTAAACCCGATCCGCGGAAGGATCTCATTATGACCTATAGACAGGTTTGCACGGTATTCCGGGGAATTGAATCCGGCCTCTACTCCGGGTGAATCAATCCCTTGAAGAAGCCTGTTGAAGGCCACATTGCTCCTGATCAGCATGCCGATTGAGGTCATATAATCAATGCCTGCCGCCCATCCGAATGAGGTGACCGGCTTGTCGGTCGTGAAATAGGTCTGAAAAAGCTGATCTTTTTCAGTTCCTGCATCCTGAGCTAGCTGCGCGACCAGCTGTGTAGCCTCGAATCCCTTGTACTTATTGTAAAAAGCATACATGTCGAGATAAAGCTTCTTATTCAGAAACAAGCCCTTGTAACCGATTTCCGATGAAGTGACTTTCTCCGGGCTTAATCCTGGCACTATTATCGGACCATTTTCAGTGACGGGCCTGTCCTTTACCGGATTCCTTCCCGACATCGGATATAGCGGGATAGTATTGAAATAATACTTGTCCCTGACTTCAGGCATTCCACCTATCGTCCTGAATATTCCTGCATTTATGTCTACCCACTGGTCAGCAACTGAGGGGAATCGGTAAGCAGTCTGGACTGTTCCCCTGAAGCTGTGTTCCTTTTTATTGTCGAGAAAACAGATTAGAGAAAATCTTGGAGTGTACTGCGCTCTGAAATTCTGGTTCTTGTCATACCTGAAAGCCCCTGTCAGTCTGAGATGTTCGTCAGCAAAGTTCTTGTTTATCTGGACAAATGTTCCGAACTGGTTGATCCTGATCGGATGCCCGGGCTTATCAATAAAAACCGTCCCGTTGCTATCGATGAAGTAAATACGGTCAGAAACGCCTACCTGCATTTCCATGAAACGGATAATATTTTTAAAGTCATACATCCCCTCAGTCTGTATGATCTTACTGTTGTCGAAAACTTCTGCTCCACCCTGGTTTACGGGTTTTGATCTGATCTCATCCATTAATGTTCTGAATTCCTGTGTGCCAGGAGCCGGCAGTGCCGGTTTGGAGCCGTCAAATACAATGCCTGTCTTTGGATCCCTGTTATCGGCTACAAGGCGTGCAAACTGGTGAGCGTTATCCATATTGCCGGTAATCAGCGCAGTCTGGGCATAAGCAGTCAGGTAGTCAGAAAACCAGGCCTGGGAAGGTTTCCATGCTTCATTCATCTGAAGCGCAGCACCCCCGATATCATATGAGGAACCTGAATTTTCGGTTACGCCCCATGTTCTTAAATAATAATCAGGATGATTGATCTCAACTTTACCTGACAGGATGCTGAAGCCTCTTGCAGAAAAACGGTCCTGGGCTGTATAGACGCTTGTACCCTGGGCATAATTGGCCTGAACAATTGTCTGGGTCTTTTCATTAATGAAATAATGGAGTGCACCTGCGAGCCTGATGTTCCTCGTTTTATTGCCTGCCAGATCCTTTTCAAGCCAGCCAGTACGTGTTACAAGCTGATCAGGAAAATACTTGATCGCGGTGTTATACAACTCCTGGTACTCCGGAGTGCCTTCAGTTATACCCTGCGAATCGGCAATGCCTTTAATCACAGCCGGACCAACATCTTTAAGGTTTATTGATACCAGCGATTCATCGCCATAGGTGTTTACGCCGTCATAACCCGGATTTGTGAACCGGGTCAGTGCAGGATTTGCCAGGTCAGACCTGTCCCTGAGATCATTCGCTAACCAGTCGGTGGCACCAAGGTATGATCCCGTTATTTTAAATGCGAACCTGTTGCTGAAAGCCTTCGCAAATCTCAGATCCACCTCCGATGCCGGTGTAAAATTCTTGCTGGCGGAGGAACCTATGTTCATTATACCTTCCTGCAAATAGACCGTTAATCCCTGGCTCTGGAAAGGATCCTTGCTTTGCATCACAAGTGTACCGTTCATGCCTCCCGGACCATATAGAACGCTTGAGGCACCTACCACCATTTCAACGCTCTTAATATCTATCTGTGATAATCCGAAGATATTTCCTGCTGAAAAGCTGAGGCCGGGGGAAAGATTTTCCATACCGTCAACAATCTGGTTCATCCGGTAATTAGTAAAATCGTTGAATCCCCTTGCATTTGGAAGGCTGAAAGTCAGGCCATGCACATTCATATCCACTCCTTTCAGCTGATATAATCCATCATAAAAATTGGCAGATGAGTTCTGTTCAATGTCCCGGAGATTCATCTTTTCGATTGTAACAGGCGACCTCAGTATATTTTCCTCGACACGGCTGGCAGAAACCACCACTTCCTGTCCGAGAATCAGTTGTTGTTCCAGTCTGATGTTCAGCGTCTGAGACTTGCTTGTCACCTCAACGTTCTGATCTGCATATCCCAGGAATGAAAAGTGCAGAACGACAGGCAGGGGTTTACGTATGGTCAGTTTGAAAACGCCGTCAGTTCCCGTAACTGTTCCGTATACATCATCTTTGACTGTAACATAAGCTCCCGGGAGAGATTCTCCGGTTTTGGCATCTGAGACCTTTCCTTTTATCTCGAGGTTTTGTGCTGATAGTGTACTTAATAGCGAAACAAAAAAAGTCAGTACTGCAACAGAGCCCGATCTTTTCATGCTACCGGTTTTAATTTCAGGGTCACATAATAGCAACCAACAAAAATGCTTTCTGTTTGTTTCGCTGCAAGTTATTAGTTTTAACGTCTAATTGTACCGTAACAGTTCAGAAATTACCAATTTTCCTCTATTTTACGGAGATTAGATTATTCAGAACGCAAACCAGTACGATAATTTTAAAAGAAAGATATTCCGCGGAACTGTTTTGAACAATTCCCGCATATCAGGACCGAATGAGAATATCCCGTTTAAATCGGTACTTGTCCTTCCCTGTGACCAGACAAGATAAATCGTTGATCCAGGATGATATTCCCACCTTATGACCAGATTCGAACGAAACTGGCGGAAATTAAAGTCAGGATTTCCGAAGGAATATTCAGAGTTCCCATCCATGTCTTCATCAATGACGTAGATGTTATCCCCATCCTTATAGCTTATCTGCTCAGGTGTGAAAATCCTGTACCGGTCATGGAACCTGACGGCAAACGGATTGGTTATTTTGCTAAAATTGCTGTATTTACCTGCAGATACAAAAGGCTGACCATAGTATTCTATAGTAAGTTCAGGATTGATGGTAAAATTTACCCGGAAAACAGTGCCCAGCGTTTTCATGTTCAGCTCACCGAACAAGTAAGCTGCATTATTCACGGAACCGAAAGTACCGACGTACTGAAGCTTTGCTGCCTGCACGTCATACTCAGGCGACAGTGATATTGAAAGTGAATTCATCGGCCGGATATTCAGTCCTGCCCAGCAAGCCGAGACCTGATTGCTGTTGCTGTCACCCGCGTCAAGGTAACCTCCAAGGTTAAAGCTCACTTTTTTTGCCTGGTCAGTGTTTAAATTGAGATTATACTCCATTTCTCCCGGACTGAGGAATGAAGGGCCGCCTCTCAGCAGTGAAACATTTGTGTTCCTGCTGGTACGAGTAAAGGAACCGTTAAGAAACCACCGGTTCTTAAATTGTGTATTAAAATTCATGTTGGTGTAAAATGATAGCAGCTTCCCTGAAAAATTAAAGTACATCCAGTAATTTGTATTAAGGTAGAAGTTATTGAATATGGCGAAAGGATTTCTGATATAATAGGCCACCCATGTGCCATGATGGATAAGGTCGGAATACCTCATATAACCGATGTCGTTGAATTCCAGTCCCGGTGAACGGAGAGTCAGGCTCGTTTCAAACTGGATCTTTTTCTGGCTAGTCCTTCCCGCTTTTAAGGTTCCGCCAAAACCTGTCAGTGTGGTCCTTGACGAATCGACAGTAAGGTAATGCTGATCAGGCCTCTGATAGTATCTGGCAGACGACTGCTGAAGATCTATGATTGCTTCAGGATCTCCTTTCAAATAACTGAATTCAGCGTTGCCTGCCACATACCATGTGCGATCTTTCCAGCTATGCTGAAAATCAATACCTCCTGTATAAGCAGAGGCCGGGAGAAAATTGAGAGCCGGATTGGTTATATTTCTGTTGACAGCCGTGACGAGGCCGCCAATAACTGTCTCTCCCTTATTGAAATCCTGCTGAATCCTTCCGACAAGGTAGCTTGTCAGAGGTTCCACGCTCTCTTTTCTTCTCACTCCCTCTTTATCAATGATCGCATTCTCGTTCTGTGTAACACTCTCAAGCAGTCCGACAGAAAGTCCCTTCGCTGTTTTTCCCGAAAGCTTTGCAGCTCCGAGAATTGTGGTTGATTCAGGCATTTTCACATAC
>JAUZNW010000053.1 GCA_030706785.1 Bacteroidota bacterium
TGATTATAAGGAAATTTATTTTACCAGGTGTGAAGCTGGAAAAAGGGAGAAAAAAGGCTGCATGATAATGTATTCAACAAGGCAGGGCGATAAGTGGAGCGAACCCAAGAATATCGGTATCCTTCCTGATTCCCTTGTAGCTGCTCATCCTGCTCTTTCACCGGATGGCAACACTCTCTATTTTGTTTCCGATATGGAGGGCGGCTACGGACAAAAAGATATTTACGTTTCCGAAAGGACAGGTGCCGGTGAATCTTGGTCGAAGCCAAAGAACCTGGGACCTGATATAAATACAAGCGGTAATGAGCTGTTCCCTTATGTAAGGTCAAACGGCTGGCTCTATTTTGCTTCTGACGGGCTTATCGGTATGGGGGGACTCGACATATTCAAAGCTGTGCCCCAGCCGGATGGATCCTGGATAGTTACCAACATGAAAGCTCCGATCAACAGTCCGGCCGATGATTTCGGGATTGCCTTTGAAGATGGAAACGAAATAGGTATCTTCAGCTCTACACGGAAAGGAAAGGGAAACGATGATCTGTATTCATTTGAGCTCCCACCGCTAAGGTTCAACGTTACCGGTCTTGTCAAAGACGAAAAGACCGGCGCACCAATACAGGGTTCAGTAGTTCAACTGATTGCCAGCGACGGATCAAACCTTCAGGCTGAAACCGGTACAAGCGGTGATTTCAAGTTCGCCCTTAAACAGGATGTCGATTTTATTTTCCTTGCATCAAAAAGGGGTTACCTGAACGGCAAGGAAAGGGAAACGACCAAGGGTCAGGATAAAAGCCGTGATTACATGGTTACCATCCTCCTGACAGCCATCGACAAGCCAATTGACCTTCCAAATATTTTCTATGATTTTGCAAAGTGGGACCTGAGGCCCGAATCGATGGTTTCACTCGATAAGCTTGTAGAAACTCTGACTGATAATCCCAATGTTACTATCGAGCTTATGTCACATACCGACTCGCGTGATACTGAGGAATATAACCTCGATCTTTCGCAGAAAAGGGCACAATCGGTCGTTCAGTACCTCATACAGAAGGGCATCGATCCTGCACGTCTAACTGCAAAAGGATACGGCGAATCAACTCCTAAAGTCGTTGATGCTGCGATTCATACACAGTATCCGTTCCTGAGGGAAGGTGCAACCCTTAATGACGAGTATGTGAACTCGCTTGCCAATGATGAGCAGAAAGAGATTGCATTCCAGATAAACAGAAGGACCGAATTCAAGGTGATGAGGACAGATTACGAGGCTCCGAAAAAATAGATGACCTCTCCCCAAACTCCTCCAACATCAAGCGTGATATTTCAGAATTTCGGTTATAAATTCTGTTATGTTTTTACTCCCTTTCGATTTCCCCTACCTTGCTCCGCATAAGCGGCTATGCGAAGGAGAAGTGGGGGTAAACTAAAACAAGCTCCTTCCCCAGTGGGGGAAGGCCGGGAAAGGGGTGAAGGTAATAACCAACCTGACTTAAAATGAAAATAAAATCTCTGATTCTCTTATTCAGCATACTCTTATCTGCTTCATTATCAGGTTTTAATCCGCCTTCCAAGCCGATACGTATCCTTGTCATTACCGGGGGACACGATTATAAGGTCGAGCAGTTCAACCAGATGCTTTCAAGCCTGGCACCCCAGATCACTTACCAGGTTATGGAACTTCCTGCAGCATTTGAAATGTTTAAACCTGAGAATCGCAATAAATACGATGTTCTGGTATTTTATCATATGTGGCAGACGATAACAGATGAGCAGGCAAAAGACTTTGAGGATTGTATTAGAAATGGCAAACCTGTAGTGGCGCTTCACCACAGTATTTGTGCATTTGATGACTGGCCGGAGTACTGGGACATGATAGGCGGAAAATACTTCCACAAACCGACAATGTTCAATGGAAAAGAATATGCAGCCTGTTCCTATCTACACGATCTCCATTTCAATGTAAAGGTTGCAGATAAAAAGCATCCGGTTACAAAGGGCGTAAATGACTTCCCGATTTTCGATGAAACCTATAAAGGATATTATGTTGCAAAGGATGTTACACCATTGCTTACAACTGATGAACCTTCCAGTGAACCTGTAATTGGATGGGCTAAAACTTACGGCAGATCAAGAATTGTAGTGCTCCAAAGCGGTCATGATGTCCCGACTTTCGAGAATCCGAATTTCAGGAGACTGCTTAAGCAATCAATCGAATGGGTATCTGAAAAATGACCTCTCCCCAAACCTCCCGCCAGGGCGGGAGAGACTCTCCCCCGAAATGGGAGGGGCTTTAATTCTGCAATCAACTTTTCACTCACCGTCTCACTCCGGCCTTGCTCCACCGTAGCGGCTGCCATCTACTGCCAAAGGCTTCCGTGAGCGCTGAAGCTACTCTGCGGAGGCGCTGCCGACGGCGCGGTGCGAAGGAGAAGGAGAAGGGGATGGGGGATGAGGCAGCAAAATCCACAGCGGGCTCATTCTTTTTCCTATATTTGTCTACATAATCGCCAGATGGTGTCCTCAGAATCAAAATATTCAAGGCGCGGTGTATCTTCACAAAAGGAGGATATTCATTCTGCAATAAAGAACATCGACAAAGGTCTTTTTCCGATGGCATTCTGCAAAGTTGTCCCGGATATTCTTGGCGGTGACAAAGATTATTGTAATGTCATGCACGCCGACGGGGCAGGCACAAAATCCTCGCTGGCATACATATACTGGAAAGAGACCGGCGACATGTCAGTCTGGAAAGGAATTGCACAGGATGCTATAGTGATGAATACCGATGACCTGCTTTGCATCGGAGCTTATGATAATATCCTCCTTTCTTCGACAATAGGGAGAAATAAAAACCTCATCCCGGGAGAAGTGGTTTCTGCGATTATTAATGGAACCGAGGAGGTCATCAATGAGCTTCGCGGCCTGGGCATCGGGATCTGGTCCGCAGGAGGAGAGACAGCGGATATCGGTGACCTTGTTCGAACGATTGTTGTGGATTCTACCGTGGTCGCAAGGATTAAACGCAAGGATATTATATCCAACGAAAATATAAGACCTGGTGACGTGATTATTGGACTGGCCTCCTCGGGCCGCACAATATATGAAAAGGAATATAACAGCGGTATTGGTAGCAACGGACTGACCTCTGCACGGCATGACGTTTTCGGTCCTTACCTTGCTTCAAGGTATCCTGAAAGCTTTGATACATCAATGCCCTATGAGCTTTTCTATTCAGGCAGGCTTAAGCTAACCGATCCTGTTGAGATAGATGGCCTGATAATTAATGCGGGGAAGCTGGTCCTTTCCCCGACACGTACCTATGCGCCGGTCATAAAAAAGATCCTCGAAATCATGCCTTCCCGGATTCATGGCATGGTCCACTGTTCGGGAGGCGGACAGACCAAAGTCCTTCATTTTGCGGATAATCTTCACATTATCAAAGACAACCTGTTCCCTCTTCCTCTGCTATTCCGGATAATTCAGGAACAATCCGGTACCGACTGGAAGGAGATGTACCAGGTTTTTAATATGGGGCACAGGTTCGAAATATATACTGATGAAAAGAGTGCTGATGAGATCATAGGTATCGCTGCGGGTTTCAATCTTGATGCAAAGGTAATTGGTCATTGTGAAGCGTCTGACAGAAAACAGCTTACCATCATTTCCGGATATGGTAAGTTTGATTATTAAGATCCTTTTCAGTTACCCAGGGTGACAAGGAAGAACCAGAGAGGCCTTCGGAGCTAAATTAATAAGCTCTCCATGGATCTCTGTACCTCTTAGGTGGAACTCGGTGTAAGTTCTTATATAGAGGTTAAGAAGAAAGTTTTTATTACATTTGTGCCCTGAAATTTCCCGGTAAATGGCAAGCAACTTGATACTTGAGCGACTTGAAGGTGTGAAGTCCAGATTCCTTGAGGTCGGAGAACTACTTACAAAGCCTGATATACTTTCCGATATGGACAGGTATATAAAGCTTAATAAGGAGTACAAGGATCTTCAGCCAATAATTGAGGCCTATGATAAATACAAGCTTGCTCTCTCAAATATAGCAAGTACAAAGGAGCTGTTGTCGACCGAGAAAGATGAGGAGATGAGGGAAATGGCCAAGGCTGAGCTTGAACAGCTGAACGCTTCAATCCCTGAAATGGAGGAAGAGATCAAGCTTCTACTTATCCCCGCCGATCAGGAGGATGAGAAAGATGCTGTGATGGAAATAAGGGCTGGCACAGGAGGCGATGAAGCAAGCTTGTTTGCGGGAGATCTGTTCAGGATGTATTCCAAATTCTTTGAACAGAAAGGCTGGAAGGCCGAAATTAACAGCTACTCACCCGGTACAGCCGGAGGTTACAAGGAGATTGTCCTGGCAGTGTCGGGTGACGGAGTTTACGGCATATTAAAATATGAATCCGGGGTTCATCGCGTTCAGAGAGTTCCACAGACGGAAACTCAGGGAAGGATACACACGTCGGCAGCATCAGTTGTTGTTCTCCCGGAAGCTGATGAATTTGATATTGAGATAAGGAATGAGGATATCCGTAAGGACACATATTGTTCATCGGGACCTGGCGGGCAGTCGGTCAATACCACATATTCAGCAATACGGCTTACACATATCCCGACAGGTATTGTGGTTACATGCCAGGATGAAAAATCGCAGCTTAAGAACTATGACAAGGCTCTGGCTGAATTGAGGACCAGACTTTATAATCTTGAATACCAGAAATATCTCGACGAGGTTGCACATAAGAGAAAAACTATGGTCTCGACGGGCGACAGATCGGCAAAGATCCGCACATATAACTATCCGCAGGGAAGGGTGACCGATCACCGTATTAATTTTACGCTTTACAACCTTCCATCTGTACTTGACGGGAATATCCAGGAGATCATCGATAAACTGCAGATGGCGGAAAACGCAGAACGGCTCAGGGAAAGCACCGTTTAAAAAACATATAGATGAATCAGGAACAATTATTCGGGAAGATCGTGGAAAAACGATCCTTCCTTTGCATTGGCCTTGATACTGAGGTCGAAAAGATCCCCGCTTTCCTTCGGAAATCAAAAGATCCGGTATTTGAGTTTAACAGGCGGATAATTGATGCAACTGCGGGATTTGCAGTAGCATTCAAGCCGAACATTGCTTTTTATGAATGTCTTGGTGCAAAAGGCTGGAATTCCCTTAGACTGACCCTGGATTATATCCGTAAAAATCATCCGGGGATATTTGTGATCGCTGATGCCAAAAGAGGTGATATCGGAAATACCTCCAGGATGTACGCAAAGGCATTTTTTGAAACCATGCAGTTCGATGCCGTAACGGTGGCTCCTTATATGGGAGAGGATTCCGTTACACCATTCCTGACTTATAAGGGAAAATGGGTGATACTGCTGGTCCTCACATCAAATAAAGGAGCCGATGACTTCCAGTACCACAACGAGGACGGGATCCGGCTGTTTGAAAGGGTGCTTACAGTTTCCAGGAAATGGGGGACGACCAATAACCTGATGTATGTTGTCGGTGCAACTCGCGCAGAGACGGTGAAAGAGATAAGGCAGATCGTTCCTGACCATTTTCTTCTGGTCCCGGGAATTGGAACACAGGGCGGCAGTCTCAGGGAGGTTGCAAAATTCGGAATAACAGAAAAATGCGGCTTGCTTGTCAATTCATCAAGAGCAATAATCTTCGCCGATAATTCGGAAAATTTCGACAGGGTTGCAGGTGAGAAAGCTAAGGAGATGCAGCAGGAGATGGAACAGTACCTTGCAGGCAGGAACCTGCTTTGATGCCAGGGGTCTTGTGCTGCGCTGTCTTGAGTTGCCCTGTTTTGTGTCTACGCCGTATTACGCTTCGATGTCCGGAACTTTGCTGTCTTAATATCCCCGACTTTCCGACTTATAGGACTTTATAGACTTTAAAGACTCTTAAGACAGTCAGCAGGCCGAAAGACTTTTCTTGTAAATCCCGCCTTTTTTTCATATATTTATAGTTTCGCTGCTTTTTAATTTAAACTCGTGCTGATATGAAAGAAGAATTTCTCCATTATTTGTGGAAATACAGGCTTTATGATCCTGAATGTCTGACCGACAATGAAGGGAATAAGATCAGTGTTATCTGTCCGGGAGAATATAATCGCGATTCGGGTCCTGATTTCTTTAACGCCAGGATACTGATCGCTGACACCGAATGGGCGGGGAATGTTGAGATCCATACAAAAGCTTCCCATTTTGATAATCACGGTCATAACACCGACCATGCCTTCGATAATGTTATTCTGCATGTCGTTGATGAAAATGATAAAAGGATCTTTAATGCAAGGGGCCAGGAGCTTCTTACAGTTGAACTTAAGTATGACCCCATTTACTTTGAGAAATATACTGAACTCGTTAACAATCCGTCAGTTGTCGCATGCCAGAATGAAATAGTGAAGCTTAACGATTTCTACCTGAAAAATTGGAGTTATGCGTTGCTTGTTGAGAGATTGCAGGACAAATCAGAAACGATCCTGAAAATATATTCTGAAACCGGGAATGACTGGGAAGAGACATTTTACAGGATTCTTTCAAGGTATTTCGGATTCAGGATAAATGCCGAACCTTTCGAAATGCTGGCAGCTGCTCTTCCTTTCAGGATAATCAGGAAGCATGCCGATAACAGGTTCCAGATCGAAGCACTGCTTTTCGGTGCTTCAGGTATGCTTGATGAAGGATTATTCAGGGAAGCGGTGTCAGACAAATACTATAAAGAACTTATTAGGGAGTTCAGGGTCCTCTCTGCAAAATATTCAATCCGTCAGGGGCATGGATGGCTATGGAAATTCTGCAGGCTGCGGCCGGCCAATTTCCCGACTGTGAGGATCTCCCAGCTTGCCGCAATGCTATCAACTGTCGGAGGATTGTTTTCAAGGACGCTGGAATGTGCAGATATAAAGCAAATTAAAAATCTTTTTGAGGTTGAAGCTTCTCCCTACTGGGATAATCATTATGTTTTCGGAAAGAAAACGAAAAGGATTACCAAAAGAACAGGTACTCAGGCTGTGGAGATTCTGCTTATCAATGCCGTGATACCGGTTATTTTCGCCTATGGCAGGTTCAGGGATAATCAGGATCTCACCGATAAGAGTCTTGCTTTCATGGAAGAAATTGGTCCTGAGTCAAATTCGATAGTTGATGACTGGAAATCGGCAGGCATTGAAGCCGGTTCGGCTTTTGAAACCCAGGCTTTGATCCAGCTGACTGGCAGGTACTGCAAAAAAAGAAGGTGCCTGGAGTGCAGGATCGGCAGTAAAATAATAAGCTCAGGTAGAACACTGATTAACGAAAATAAGCTCATCCTGGAACCATGAACCATCAGTATCCCCGGGAAGGGTATGGATTTGACCGCAAAAATCCCCTCCTGGGAGGGGAGCCTTTAGGATAACCTACCACCGGTCTCCAGTTAAAGCGGGACATGCTCCCCAAGGATGGGAATCCAGATATCTTTGTTTCCCATAAATCCCGCTTTTAACAACTCCTTAAAAATGTTGATAAAATGTTGAATTATACCCGGATTCCACGCAACGTTAATGGATACATTTACGTCTTTAAATAGAGGCTGCAATAAATATCTTGGGTTTTCGTTAAAAAAACAGGAGATATAAAACAGCTCTTTAATTCGCTGATGTCAGTATTAAGATGATTGATTGAAGCACAGGTAAGAAATATTTGTTGATCCATTTAAAAAAACACTCAATTGTTTGATAGTTTACATAAAAAAGCCTTATTTTTGCGATCCAAAATCGGAGATTCAATTTATTTATGGATTAACAACATATTGGTAAAAGAAATGTATTTGACCGCAGAGAAAAAACAAGAACTTTTTAAATCGTTTGGATCATCAGAGATTGATACCGGAACAGCAGAAGGGCAGATTGCGTTATTTTCATACAGAATATCCCATCTTACCGAACATTTGAAAAAAAACAAGAAGGACTTCAGCACACAGAGAGCCCTTATTAAGCTCGTCGGCAGAAGAAGAAGGCTTCTTGATTATCTGAAAGTCAAGGATATCGAGCGGTACCGCGAGATAGTCAAAGCATTGAAATTACGTAAGTAAAAAAAAAGGCAATGAGGAATTGCCTTTTTTCTTGGTAATCTTATGTAATTTCACCAATTTAAAATCAATCATATAATGTTTAATATTAAAGAGAAGAATATTGATCTCGGAGACGGGAGGACAATAACACTTGAAACAGGCAGGCTAGCCAGGCAAGCTGATGGTGCAGTACTTTTGAAAATGGGGAAAACCATGCTGCTGGCAACCGTAGTCGCCGCCAAAGAGGCAAAAGAGGATACCGATTTTATGCCTCTTTCAGTCGAATACAAGGAAAAATACGCATCATCAGGCCGTATACCGGGCGGTTTCCTGAAAAGGGAATCCCGGCCTTCCGATTATGAAATACTCGTATCAAGACTGGTCGACAGGACACTAAGGCCACTTTTCCCGGATGATTTTCATGCTGAAACATTCGTTACCATCAATCTGATATCGGCTGATATTGATATAATCCCGGATGCACTGGCAGGACTGGCCGCCTCAGCGGCACTGGCAGTATCGGACATCCCCTTTAAAGGGCCCATCTCGGAGGTAAGGATTGCCAGGATCAACAATAAATATTTGATAAATCCGACAGCAACCGAGCTCAAGGATGCAGATATTGATCTTATAGTTGGTGCAACATACGAGAACATTTTGATGGTCGAGGGCGAAATGAAGGAGGTATCCGAAGCTGAGATGATCGAAGCCCTGAAAGTTGCCCATGAGGCAATCAGGATTCAGTGCAAGGCTCAGATTGAATTTGCTCAGGAGCTTGGCACTACCGTGAAGCGCGAATACAGCCACGAGGTGAATGACGAGCAGATGAGGAAAAAAGTCTGGGATGAGACATACCAGAAGTGCTACCAGACCGCAAAAAGCCTTACTGCCGACAAGCGTAAAAGGGAAGAGGCATTCGAGGCAGTTGTGACCGAATTCCTTTCACAGTTCACCGGGGAGGAAGAGGTCGATGAAGCAATGGTGAAAAGGTATTATCATGAAGTTCACAAGGAGGCCGCCAGAAGGCTTGTCCTTGATGAGAATGTTAGGCTTGACGGAAGAAAACCGGAGGAGATCAGGCCAATAACCTGTGAAATTGATCCGCTTCCTGCAACCCATGGATCAGCCCTTTTTACACGCGGTGAAACACAATCACTTACAACTGTTACCCTGGGCACAAAGCTTGATGAAAAGATCATTGATGACGTTCTGGTTCAGGGATCCGAGAAGTTTACACTTCACTATAATTTCCCCCCGTTTTCGACAGGAGAAGCAAAAGCAGCGAGGGGCATAAGCCGGAGGGAGATCGGACACGGTAACCTGGCACACAGGGCGCTGAAAAACATGATGCCGCCCGATGAGGAAAATCCCTATGCAATCCGCGTTGTTTCCGATATTCTGGAGTCCAACGGATCCTCATCAATGGCAACAGTCTGTGCAGGGACTCTTGCACTTATGGACGCCGGAATAAAGATACGCAAACCTGTGTCAGGCATTGCAATGGGACTCATAACAGACAAGGAATCAGGAAAATATGCGATCCTGTCAGACATTCTTGGTGATGAGGACCACCTTGGAGATATGGATTTCAAGGTTACCGGTACCAGAGATGGGATCACAGCAACCCAGATGGATATCAAGGTTGAGGGATTATCATTTGAGATACTCACAAGGGCACTCGAGCAGGCAAGAGGAGGAAGACTCCATATCCTCGACATTATGCAGGAGATTATTGCTGAACCGCGTCCGGAGCTTAAACCCCATGCCCCGAGGATCGAAATGCTTACAATACCGAAAGATATGATCGGCGCACTTATCGGTCCGGGTGGGAAAGTGATCCAGGAGATACAGCGTGAAACCGGAACCACAATCATTGTTGAGGAGATTGACGGTCACGGTGATGTGAATATCTTCGGAGAGAACAAGGAAGCAATCACCGCAGCTCTTGAGTGGGTAAAGAAGATCGTTACTGTTCCCGAAGTCGGGCAGGTTTATAAAGGGAAAGTCAAGACAATCGTCCAGTTCGGGGCATTTATAGAGATTCTGCCTAATAAGGACGGCTTGCTTCATATTTCTGAGATCGATTGGAAAAAGATAAAGACCGTTGATGAGGTGCTTAAGGAGGGAGACGAGGTTGAGGTCAAGCTTATCGACATCGATCCGAAAACAGGCAAGCTTAAGCTTTCCAGGAAAGTCCTTCTTCCACGTCCACCCAGGGAAGAAGGCGAAAGAAAGAAACACGAGGAACACAAACATTAATGGATGTCAGGTACAATTATCTTGTCATTGAAGGAAATATTGGCGCCGGGAAGACAACTCTTGCTACCAGGATCTCGGCGCAATTCAATGCAAGACTGATCCTTGAACAGTTTGCCGATAATCCGTTTCTGCCAAAATTCTACAGGGATCCGGATAAATATTCATTCCCGCTTGAACTCTCCTTTTTGGCCAGCAGGTATAAACAGCTAAATGACGAGCTCCATAATCAGGACCTGTTTAAAACCTTTACAGTTGCCGATTACTATTTCATGAAATCACTCGTTTTTGCCTCAACTACACTTGAGGGAGACGAGTTCAATCTTTACAGGCAGATATTCCGTATTATTTACAGTTCACTCCCGAGGCCCGATATTTATGTCTATCTTCACGTAACGCCTGACCGGCTTCTCGAGAACATAAAAAACCGCAGACGTGAATATGAGGCTTCAATAACAAAAGAATACCTTCAAAAGATACAGGAAAGCTATTTTACGTTCTTCAGGCAGAATCAGGAAAACAGATACCTTATTATTGACATCAATAATTTAGACTTCGTCAGAAATGAGGAACATTACAATGAAATTATCAACACCATATTTACCCGAAACTATGCTAACGGCCTGAATTTGGTTACTTTATGAATGTTTATTTATTTTTTTTCGATATTGTTACTATTTTTATAATTTTGCGAATAATTAAGAAGGTCATCTTTAGTTTAAAAATTTGAACGCTAAACCAAGGTCAAAACCACAAATAAAAATTACTATGAAAAAAATCAGAAGCTTTTTTATCCTTATCCTTGCAGCTCTGTTTCTCGCAAGTTGCAGCGGTTTGAATAAGATGAAAAAAGATGCCGGCGACATCAAGTACGATGTTACCCCTAAAGTACTTGAAGCTCACGGCGGCATGGTTAATGTTACCATTAAAGGAACATTCCCGCAAAAGTATTTTAATAAGAAAGCCACTCTTGAGGTGACTCCTGTTCTGACATATTCAGGCGGAGAAACCGCTTTTGATAAGGTTCAGGTTCTTCAGGGCGAAAAAGTCCAGGCAAATAATAAAGTTATAACCTATACAGGAGGAGACTTTACATACACAAGTGCAATTCCATACAAGGATGCGATGAAGATGTCTGAACTTGTTCTGAGGACCAAAGCAACAATAGGTAAAAAAAGCCTTGATTTTGATCCCACAAAACTTGCAGATGGTGTAATCGCTACATCAACGCTCGTAATGATCCATGCAAGGCCGGTGTATATGAAGGATAATTATGTGAGGATTATCCCGGAATCAAAAATGGCGGCAATCAATTATGTCATAAATCAATCAAATATCCGTCCTACTGAACTTAAGAAAGACGATATTACACTGCTTAAACAATATATCGCAAAGGTTCCGGTCGATCCCAACCGCCAGCTTAAGGGTGCTGTTGTAAGTTCTTACGCTTCTCCTGATGGAACGCTTAAACTGAATACAAAACTGTCCGAGAAGAGAGGTGTATCTGCAGACAAATTCATCAAGAATGAATTTAAGAAAGTTGATGCAGCCAAAGCAGACGGATTCTTCAATGAAATGACCACACCCGAGGACTGGGAAGGCTTCAAAACTGAAGTTGAAAATTCCAACATTCAGGATAAGGACCTGATCCTCAGAGTTCTTTCAATGTATTCTGATCCTGATGTCCGTGAAAAAGAAATCAAGAATATGTCGGCAGCTTTCGAAGCATTAAAAACAGACATACTTCCGAAACTGAGAAGGTCGAAAATGATTATCAATGTTGACAGTATCGGCCGTACTGATGAACAAATCCTGGCACAGATGAAAGCTGATCCGAAAGTCCTCAGCCTCGAAGAAATGCTGCATGCAGGATCACTGACAACAGATGCAAAAGAAAAACTTGCTTTTTACCAGGCAGCAGCTGAAAAATTCCCGAAATGCATCCGTGCACATAATAACGTGGGATGTGCATTTCTCGAACTTGGCAATCCGGATGACGCTCTCGCTTCTTTCGACAAGGCAAAAGCAATTCAGAATAATGATGTTGTAAAGAGTAATACCGGTTTTGCTTATCTGGTAAAAGGCGACAAGGCAAAAGCTGAAGAACTTTTCAACTCGATGACAGCCGCCACAACTGAATCGAAATGGGGACTTGGAGTAATAGCAATAACAAAAGGCGAATACGACAAGGCAGTCAACTACTTCGGCAATGAACCATGTTATAACCTTGCACTTGCACTGGTTCTCAAGGGTGATGTCAACAAAGCCAAGGCTACTCTTGACGGAATGAAGGAAATGTGCAAATGCGGAAGACCTTCCTATCTGAAAGGAATTGTGGGCGCTCGTCTTGATGACAAGACTTACTCACTTGCCGGACTGAAGGAAGCTATTGGCTTTAATGCTGACTGGAAAGCTTATGCCAAGACCGACCTCGAATTTGCAAAATACTTTGCTGACGATGCGTTCAAGGCTCTGGTCCAGTAATCGAAGAAATAACAGTTTATTTTTAATATTGATGGAGAGACGCGCAAATTGCGCGTCTCTTTTATTAAATCCTTTTCCTGCCTCGAGAGTGCTTTTCCAGCCCTGCCGGGAGATTTAGGGTGAGGTTTTTACTCATCTCCCATAACACTATCCCGGCGCTAACCGCGATATTGAACGAATGCTTGGTCCCGAACTGCGGAATCTCAACACACATATCACACTGATCAATGACCTGCTGGTCCACACCCTTTACCTCATGACCAAAAACGAGGGCATATTTTTCTCCCTTTTTAACGGGGATATCCTGCAAATGGAAAGATCCTTCCGTCTGTTCAATCCCGATTATACAATAACCCTCTGATTTCAGGTACCTTATTGCATCCATTGTCGATTCATAATAAACCCATTCCACCGATTCGGTTGCTCCAAGGGCAGTCTTCTGGATCTCGCGGTGGGGAGGCCTGGCGGTTATCCCGCACAGGTAAATCCTGTCTGTCAGGAATGCATCTGCAGTACGGAATACGGAACCAACATTATAATGGCTCCTGATGTTGTCGAGAACAATTACAAACGGTGATTTTTCTGACCTTCTGAATTGTTGTATGCTCTTTCTGCCCAGTTCTTTATTAAGAAGCTTCCGCATCCTTTTTTAAGCGAAAATAGAGAAAATATCTATTTATTTTTCTAAATTTCCATCAGCGAAAACTATGATTAAGAGAAAGTTGGTTTTTTTATTGCTTCCCGGATGAACATACACGAATTTCAGGGTAAATCCCTTCTCAGGGCATATGGCGTGGGGATACAGGAAGGCTTTGTTGCTGAAACTGCTGCACAAGCTGTCATGATAGCGAAACAGCTTAGGGAAAAATTCGGTACACAGCTCTTTGTAGTAAAAGCCCAGATTCATGCCGGCGGCAGAGGGAAAGGAGGAGGCGTTAAGCTTGCCAGGTCAGTGGAGGAAGCCGGAGAGATAGCTGGACGCATGCTGGGGATAAAGCTTGTAACACCCCAGACTGGTCCCGAAGGGAAGAAAGTGCACAAAGTTCTTATAGCACAGGATGTTTACTATAAAGGCGCTGAGGAACCAAAGGAGTTTTATATCAGCATCCTCCTGAACAGGAAGACCGCGCGGTATGTGGTGATGTATTCGCCTGACGGCGGAATGGATATTGAACAGGTTGCAGAGAAGACTCCTGAAAGGATTTTTACTGAGGAGATATCACCGGTCACTGGGTTGACATCCTTTCAGACCCGCAATATAGGCTTTAACCTTGGGCTTAGAGGTAATGCGATAAAAAACATGCAGATATTCCTGAAAGGGCTATATGATACCTTTTCTGGCTGTGATGCACAGCTTCTGGAGATAAATCCGGTACTGAAGACCAGCGATAATAAGATCCTGGCAGTCGATTGCAAGGTGGTACTTGATGACAATGCCATGTACAGGCACCCTGATCTCAAAGAGATGAGGGATCTCAGTGAAGAAGATCCTGTCGAGGTCGAAGCAGGCAAATACGGCCTTAATTATGTAAAACTGGACGGCAATGTGGGATGTATGGTAAACGGGGCAGGGCTTGCAATGGCAACTATGGATATCATAAAGCTTTCAGGAGGATCACCCGCCAACTTCCTTGATGTTGGAGGAGGAGCCAGCACGCAGACCGTAGAGGCCGGCTTCAGGATAATTCTCAGAGATCCGTCGGTAAAGGCAATACTCATAAATATCTTTGGAGGAATAGTCAGGTGCGACAGGGTAGCTCACGGAGTAGTCGAAGCCTGTAAGTCCATAGGTGAAATCAAAGTCCCGGTTATCGTCAGGCTGCAGGGGACAAATGCAGCAGAAGCAAGGGAGATAATCGATAACTCCGGACTACAGGTCGATTCAGCAATTACACTGGGAGAAGCATCAGAGAAAATAAGCAAGGTCCTGAGCGTTTTGTAGAAATATTTCCTGGTAAATGCAGAAGCCAGGTCATCTGGCATGCGACCTGTCGCAGAATGGCTTGTTGGCCGACTCCCCGCATGTGCAAAGCATAACCTCCTCACAGGCTTTTGTGATATCCCGCTTCAGATCTTTCAGGACAATATGTCCTTTTATCCTCAAAGGACCGCCATCTAAAACCTCAACAACTGTTGAGGGCTCTTTTTTATCGTTGTTTTCCATCTTACTTATCTTCAAATCCTATCTTCCTGTGAGCGCCGTCGCAGAATGGCATATGTGTGCTGGCTCCGCAGCGACATAATGAAATGATGCCATCCTTCATTACTTTAGTGTTACTTCCGTAAATAAAGGTAAAGTTCCCTTTCACCACGATCGGGCCGTCATTCATTATCTTCACCGATACCGGATTATTATTCTCGTCAGGTTCAGCTGAACTCAGAAGTTCAGGCCGTTTAAATTTGATGTGATTGGTCTGATCAGGACCTACATGTATATTCTTTTCCTCATCGTTCCATTTCCATGTAAGCGCTTCGGTCGGACACATATTAACCACCTCTATGATCCT
The DNA here is from genome assembly GCA_030706785.1 of Bacteroidota bacterium. GTDB lineage: Bacteria > Bacteroidota > Bacteroidia > Bacteroidales > VadinHA17 > LD21. The sequence goes on from JAUZNW010000053.1 coordinate 15,319, forward strand.
TTCCGTTGTGGATCCCTTCATATCAACCCATGGTCTTCTTCCCGGGTCAAACACTTCTATCAGCTCCCTGTAGCAATAAGATGCGTGAACGCATGCACTGGGTTTCCAGTAAACCGTTATTTCTTCGTTACTGTACTTCCGTCCCCCCGAATGGTTGCCGTTTTCCTTCTCCATCAATTCGTCAAATTTGTTCGCAATTTAGTGTTTTTTGTGCAATAATTTGTGACTTACCTGGCGACAAGTAGAAGGCTTATAATTATATTTGTTGGGTATTCACAGATTGAAAGTTAATTAGAATCTTGAGCCAGCGCGGGAAATTAATATCAGTTAGAAGTTTTGGCATTGGATTTAGCAGGATGAAATGGTTGTCCTGTTTAATGCTTTTCTTTTCATCAATATTTTTCCCTGTGGTAAAAATATCAGCATCAGGCTTAAACGATATTGCAGTTTTATCTGCTGCTTCCTCACCTTTAATGTCGAAAGCCCTCTTCAATTTTGTTATAACCCTGCTGGTGGGCCTGCTGATCATTTGTATCCTTGTCATAGTATTTTCATCCAAACTGAGAAAAGCAAACAGGGAATTAAGAAGAAGGAATAAAAAGATTGAAGAGGTTAATGCTGAGCTGCAAAAAGCCAATAAGGAGCTGGCGATCCAGAAAGATGCAATAACCCATGAATACTCACAGTCGGAGATGTTCTACAGGATGCTGGTCCAGTCAGCTGACGACGGCATTTCTTTTTATGACCAGAACGGAGCCCTGAAATATGCAAATGCAGCCTTCTATTCGCTTGCTGGTCTTGACAAGGAACAGTATGAATCCCTGAGCCCTAATGAAATAATACATCCCGAGGATAAGGATTACGTAAGGAACAGGACCAATGCCCTCGATACAAAGGGTTTTTACGAATCAGAGCTGAGGCTGAGGCATAAGGATGGCCACTTTGTGAATCTCTCTACCAGGTCGGTAACGGTCAAGAATGAAAAAGGGGAACCTATCGGGGCTCTTACAATTTCAAGGGATATCACAGCTCTGAAGAAGGTAAATGAGGACCTGGTCAGGGCAAATATTGAAGCTGAAGCAAGCAACAGGCTCAAATCAAGCTTCCTGGCAAACATCTCGCATGAAATAAGGACACCCCTGAACAGTGTTGTTGGTTTTGCAAACCTTCTGCTTGCCAATGATATAACAAATGAGATCAAAGAGGAGTATATTGAACATATCAACCATAACAGCGAAAAGCTTCTCCAGATAATAGGCGACATAATTGACCTTTCAAGGCTCGAGAGCTCCCAGATTGAGATAACCTATGAAGAAGCTTCAGTCAATAGTATTGTGAATGAAGTGGTAGAGGAAGCGAAGAAAGTTGTCAAACGGAATGAAAAATCGATAATCATAAACGTGGTCAACCTCCTTGAAGACACGACCGACCTTATTTTCACCGATCGGGTATGGCTCAAGAGGGTATTGAATCACCTGATGGACAATGCGGTAAAGTTCACACTCGAAGGATCGGTAAGGTTGACATATGCCAAGGAGAATGACAACCTGATATTCAGGATAAAGGATACCGGGATCGGGATCAATAAGGAAAATCTTGATCACATCTTTGAGGAATTCCGGCAGGAGATCGACGGTCACCACAGGCCATTTGAAGGATTGGGCGTGGGACTGACCCTTGCCAAGGAGGTCATAGAAAGGATGGGAGGTAGAATATTTGTCCAGTCGGAAAAGGGGGTCGGTTCAGAGTTCAGCTTTTCCATACCATTCAGGCCTGCAGGAGGAAGTACCCGGATAAGGGCTCAGATAGTCAGTGATGAAAAACACCCGTCAGAAATTAACTGGAGAAGCAGAAAATGTCTCCTGGTAGATGATAATAAGGATATCCTGCTTTACCTTAACCGGGTTCTTGTTGATACCGGGATTAAGATCCTTACGGCCAGATCGGGGATGGAAGCAATTGAAACAGTGAAGAAGATCCCTGATATTGATGTCGTCCTTCTCGATATGCAGATGCCTGAAATGAACGGTATAGAGGCAACGAAGGAAATAAGGAAGATCCGCCGCGACATACCGATCATTGCCCAGACTGCTTTCATCTTTGAGGATGATAAAGATATCATCCTTGAAGCCGGATGCGATGCATGCCTCATAAAACCGATCAGGAAGGACCACCTCCTGACGGTTATGTCGAGTTTCCTGAAAACAAATTAATTATCCGGTCTGTCACCAGTCTGAAAGGATGATGGGAAATCATTTTGCTGATATCATTTTGCCCTTTGCCATCAGGGGAATATTCACCTATACAATTCCTGAGGAGTTTTTTTCAGGGATAGTCCCTGGTATCAGGGTGCTTGTTCAGCTTGGCCCCAAAAAACTTTACTCCGGCATTGTATACAGAGTTCATGATAATACTCCGGCGGGTATTAAATTAAGACCCATCATCAGTATCCTCGATCGTATCCCGGTAACCAATGAGATCCAGCTGAGGTTCTGGTTCTGGATCTCGGAATACTATATGTGCAGTGTCGGAGAAGTGATGAAGGCTGCCCTCCCTTCTGTCCTCTGTCTTGAAGGAGTAACTTCAGTCCCTGTTATGGAAAAATTCAGGCCCAGGGAAGAAACCTTTGTAATTCTGGCTTCACCATATTCGGACAAAGAATTGCATGGGCTGCTTGATAAGCTGGAAAAGGCTCCGGCCCAGGCGAAGGTTCTGTCAGAATATCTCCGGCTAAGCGGGTATACTGATGGTGAGGAGGCAAAGCCGGTCAGAAAATCATTCCTTCTCAACCAGGCAGGAACCTCTTCTGGGACAATTGATATCCTTGTCAAGAAAAGGATCCTGAGGCTGCTCACTCTTGAAACAGGCAGATTGAAGACTTTTGATTCCAGCCCGGAGCCACTGAAAAAGCTAAGCGATGCCCAATATGTTGCATATCAAGAGATTATTAATCAACTAAAGGACAGGGATACCGTACTTCTTCATGGAGTCACATCGAGCGGCAAGACTGAAATATATATCCGGCTTATTGAGGGACAGCTGAAACAACAGAAGCAGGTGCTGTATCTTTTGCCTGAAATCGCTGTTACCACGCAGATCATCCAGCGTTTGAGCAGGCATTTTGGTTCTGTTACCGGAGTTTACCACTCGCGTTTCAATGATGCGGAGAAGGTTGAGATCTGGAACAAGGTCGCTGAAGAGGATCCGGAAAAGAGATATAGCCTCATAATCGGTGTTAGATCGGCTATATTCCTGCCCTTCAGTAACCTGGGACTGATCATTGTAGATGAAGAACAGGACGGTTCCTACAAGCAGCATGACCCGGCTCCCCGATATCATGCCCGTGATTCAGCAGTTATACTTGCCTCATTGCACAAGGCCAAAACAGTAATGGGTTCAGCATCTCCCTCAATTGAAAGCTATAATAATGCAATGTCCGGAAAGTACGGGCTGGCAGAGCTCAAAGAGAGGTACGGCAATGTAAAGCTGCCTGAAATCATTCTGGCAAATTTCCGGGAGGCATACAGGAAGAAGCTGATGGTATCGCACTTCACACCTGAACTGCTGGATGCCATGGACAAGGCGCTTGGGAATAACGAACAGGTAATACTATTTCAGAACAGAAGGGGCTTTTCTCCGTATATCGAATGCCCTGAATGCGGATGGGTACCAAAATGCATTCAATGTTCAGTGAGCCTTACTTATCATAAGGGAATCGGGAAAATGGTTTGTCACTATTGCGGGTTTTCAGCCGATATTCCGTCTCAGTGCGGCAATTGCCATAATCCCGGCCTTGTGACCAGGGGATTTGGAACAGAGAAGGTGGAGGATGAAATAAAAATAGTCTTTCCGTCAGCGAGGGTGGCAAGGATGGATCAGGATACGACTAAAGGGAAGAATTCATTTGACCGGATCATCAGGGCCTTTGAGGAAAGGCAGACAGATATCCTTATCGGCACTCAGATGATTTCTAAAGGCCTGGATTTTGAAAATCTTACAGTGGTAGGGGTTTTAAATGCTGATAATCTGCTCAACTTTCCCGATTTCAGGGCCCACGAACGAAGCTTCCAGCTGATGGAACAGGTAAGCGGCAGGGCCGGACGAAGGAAGAAATCCGGGAAAGTAATAATTCAGACATCAGACCCGGGTAACCGCATCATAAGGCTTGTTCTTCATCATGATTATAAGAATCTCTTTAAGCTCCAGGCTGAGGAAAGGAAGGCATTCAACTATCCTCCTTACTGCAGGATGATAAAAATAAGCATCAGGAATAAAGACAGATCATTGCTCAATTCATTTTCGGATATACTTGGGAAAGATCTTAAAGCTGCATTCGGCAAAAGGGTGCTTGGTCCTGAATTCCCGCTCATTTCCCAGGTTCAGCTATGGTATATCAAGGTTATCCTTATCAAGCTTGAAAGAGATAAACCAGTTGCTGGGGCAAAACACACA
>JAUZNW010000054.1 GCA_030706785.1 Bacteroidota bacterium
AGTTCAGAAATTCTTGACCTGTTATAGGTGCTGAACATATAGAATCTTTTCCCTAGATATAGGAACACGATAAATCCGATAAAGAAGCTTCCAAGCCATGGGATTTTTGCTACCGACAGAGTAAATGAAGTATCATGCTCATCAAAATTGTTGCTTTGTATCCAGATCCATGATTCAGGAAAAGATGTTCCCCAGTCCTTTTCGATGTAACCTTTTCCCCCTTCCAATTTAATTTCCTTACCGTCTATTGAAATACTGCCGCTGAGGTCATGCGTTACCGAGACAATGCCGTGGTTACATTCCATAAAGGGGACAAAGGTATACCAACCCATGATCCCCGGTGAAAATAAACTTTTAGGATATTTCACGAGATTCCGGTACTCAATTTCCCCCTTTGTAATTATGGCTTCATTTTCAATATCCAGTTTTATATATGATGATGTAAACTCCGAGCTCCCTACCTGTATGAAGAATCTCTTTTCATCCCACCTGAATTCATCAGGTCTATACCTGATATAATTTGTACGGCCGGTCTCACTATTCATTATCTGAATGAAAGAATGCGGATCATTCCAAGCGAGTGATATACCCGGGATGAAAATGATAGTACGGGAAGGATCAGTTGTTACATGCTTGAAGTACCAGCCCTCGAAATAATGTTTTTTCCTGAGGCTTCCCTGGAATACTTCGGGATGATAGACCTTGTTAAGTTTATTCCAAATTCTGAACAGAAATCTGCTGTTCTGAGAGATCGTCTCTTTCACCGTTTTTGTGTAATCCTGATTAAACTTATCGAAACCTTTATATTAACTGCCACCGTATGCAAATTGTTCAACTCCGTTTATTTGATTAGCTTGCAATTATGTTGTATTTTACACACAAGATCTGATCAGATTTTCTTGTTAAATGAAACAGACAGTGAGATCCGGAAAAATAAAGAGTGCTTTTTTCACACTGATAATCGGTTCTCTTATTTTATTTTCAGGGACTACCATAAACGCACAGGAGGAATCAAAGGAGCAGAAGTTGATGATCGCCCTGCAGTCAAAAAATCATACCGAGGCTCTCAACCTGGTGAGGGATATCGATTCTGTCAACTACAGGGATGTTGCCGGTGCAACTTTTCTGATGTATGCATCGGCCTTCGGATATGCGGATGTCTGCAGGATCCTGCTTGACAGAAAAGCAAATCCGGATATACAAATTCTAAACGGCCTTAATGCCCTGATGCTTGCTGACAAATATAATCATGCTGATATTATCAAGATGCTGCTTGAGAAGGGGGCTGATCTCAATATGCGTGATAAAAACGGGGCCACAGTGCTGATAATTGCATCCTCATTCGGTGATACTGCAACAGTAAAACTGATGCTGGATAACGGTGCGGATCCAAATATAAAATGCAATGATGGTTCCACTGCCCTGTTATGGGCTTCAATAAAAGGGTTCGACAGAGTCGTCAGTCTGTTGATCGACAGAAAGGCGGACCTTAATGTTACTCTTCCTGACGGATCATCGGCATTCCAGCTGGCACTTTTAAATAATCACGTTGAGGTCGTAAAGCTGCTTCTGAATGTTGTGACAAATGATGTCAATGCTAAAAAGTTATTGTCCGGTTATCTGATTTCAGCATCAAGCCATGGATACACAGATATCGTAAGGTTGCTTCTTGATAAAGGTGCAGATATCAGTTTTAAGGATCCTGTAACCTCTGGCACATCTCTGCTGGAATCTACCCTTAACGGGCATTTCGGAACAACGAAGCTGTTACTTGAACGGGGCGCAGATCCTGAAATGAAATCACCTGATGGAAATACGCCTCTTATGCTTGCTGCCCAGAATGGTCATTCCGACCTGGTTGGACTCCTTCTCGAGAATGGCGCCCATCCCGATCTGCAAAACAATGACGGTATAACCGCCCTTATGCTGGCGTCGAGAAACGGATATGCCGGAACGGTAAGCCTTCTCATTGAAAAGGGGGCAAATGTCAATCTTCAGAATAGTATTGGATTCACAGCACTTATGTCCGCCTGCCTTAACGGAAAGGCAGAAGTTGTACAGACGCTGCTTGAGAAAGGGGCCGATCCCGGGATGAAGAGAGCTGACGGCACTACTGCCCTTTCACTGGCTATTCTAAATGGGCATTCTGAAATCATAAAACTTCTTCGCGAAAAAGGAGCTGAATCAATTCCTGACACAAGTGAGGAGAAAAATGTTTTTCAATATGCCGGTAAGAAAAAAATAAGGTAAAATAGTCTGCCGGCTCATAAATTAATTTTCGATACCTAAACTGTTAAAAGCCGTTTTTGACCTTTTTTAGCCTCAAAATGTTACAAAATTATCATTTTATGTAACAAATGAGGTAGATTTTGATATTTCCCCTTCTGAACTTTGTGGAATGTTTCTAATGTTAAACTGAGTCATCTATACCAGCACCCTTTGAATTTAAATTCCCTTTCCCCAAGGTTACTGTTCACGTTATGCGTGCAGTAATTAAGGGTGCTGGTTCTTTTTAAATCCCATAATAATTGGTTGTATTTTCTGAACTTTATTTCCGGAAGAATGTTTAAGTCTTGGTGAGACAATCCGGTCTTCGCTTCTTATTCTGATACCCCGAACTTAAAGTAACTGAACACAGGGATTCTTGTGATTTTATTGCCTATAGAAAAAATATAATTGGGACAGGTTTTATTCATCAATAATTGGGGCAGTCATGAAAGCAATTTCAAAGGACATCAGTGCAATCTTAATTGCAGTATCGCTGGCAATCACATCATGTGATAAATCCAAAATAATAGATTATACCAGGCCTTTAATGCCTGATATTCCATCGGTCGTTACATCTCCACCCGAAGATATCACAACCAATACTGCTGATCTGGGAGGATTTATATCATACAATGGTGGCGGTAATATTCTCGCGAGCGGGATCAGCATATACGTAACAGGCATTTCATCCCTTCCCGGATCAACACCTGCTAAGGCGTTCGATGAGACAAGATACTCAGACCTGACTTCAGATGAGAAATTTGCAATTTTCCTTTCCGATCTCAAGCCAAATGCCACATATCACTACAGGGCTTTTGCTACAAATGAAGCCGGCACAGCATATGGTGACATGAAGATACTTGTGACTTCATATGGTAGAGTGTCCGACAGGGAGGGTAATCAGTACCAGACCATTCAAATTGGAGACCAGATCTGGATGCGGGAGAATCTAAAAACCGGCAGATACCCTGACGGAACGACAGTTACCGGTGGATATGATTCAGTGATCAATTTTAATTACGGCAAGCATTATTCATGGCAGGCTGCAAAGGGTACCGGCATAAACCCGGGCATTGATACAGATATCTGCCCTGATGGCTGGCACGTTCCGAGTGACGAGGAATGGCAGAAGCTCCTTGTCTACACAGGAATACCCAAGGATCAGGTAAACACCTTCGGACCTATCGGCAATACGGAAGCTTTGGATCTAAAGGATTCAGGATCAAATTTCTGGAAGGATTCAAAAATAACAAACAGTACCGGATTTTCCGCCCTTCCGGCAGGAGTTTATTCGGTTAAAGGGAACAGCAATGAACTTGAGGCTGCATTCTGGACATCGACACCCTACATTTATTATGGTTTTCAGAGTGGATCTGAAAAGATTGTACGCGGAAATGATGCCTCCGGAAATGCCGGCTTCTCTGTGAGATGCATAAAAAACTGACCTGTTTTTCAGAAAGCTTTAGCTTCTTCCATCTTTTCAATGATAAGCGTTGAATTCCTCCTGTAATGATGATCACCGGGAATTCTTATTATTTTGTCATTGGGGCCTTTAAGAAGTTCAGGGACCTGGGTTTTTTCATTATCACCAAAAATTAATATTTGTTTGATCTTTTTTTCAAGTGTTATTTCATTAACAACATTGTAAATGTTCCGTTTATTCCCGATTCCAAGCATATCGGTCAAATGAATCTCAAAATCAGTAGATTCCTGGGGAGAAAGCATGACTGTTGAGACAACCTTTGATTTCAGCTCCTGTGGAAGTCTTGACAGTATAAAAGGAACAATTTCCGCCCCTAATGAATAGCCAATGATCATGAATTGTGATTTGTTCCATTCCTTCGAAAAATGGTCCAGGAGAGCGGTTGCATCAGAAGCAGTTTTATCAGGGGTTTTGCGGTTCCAGAGATACTTTTTGATATCAATGCCTATTACTGAAACTCCATTGGCAGCCAGCCGGTCTGAAATTGTCTGTTCAAAGCTGTACCATCCCCCGTCGCCGGAATAAAAGATCGCGATCATGTTTTTGTCTGCCGGAGGAATTTCCCTGGTAACTACGTACGGAATACCATTTAAACCGTTTTTATTATTTTCCCTGACAGCCTGCTCTTCGTTGTATTTTGCTGCCAATTCACTGTAAGCTGTTTTCCATTGCGGCATAAAATCAGACCATTTGGAGAATCCATGTCCAACTCCGTTGAGGGCTATTAAATGTGCGGCCGGAATTTTACTTACAAAGTCACTTACCATTTTAAAATCACAGACCTTATCCGCTCTGCCATGCAACACCACCCAGTGGTTTCCCAGTACTGAGTCCGGCATAAACACGTAGCTTTTACCTTTTACAAGCTCTTTCTCCTCAAGGCCATGAATCTGACAGAACATTTGAGGTAATTCAAAATCAGGGCAAAATCCAAGCGAAATGCCACCCATATATGTACCCGGGCGTGCCTGGGCCAGAATACCATATACCAGCGTTGCACCGCTTGAATAGCCCATCACTGCAGGTGGAACGTATGCCGGAAAATTGTATTTGCGCTCAATTGTTGTTGCAAGGTCAGTGAAGTCAGGCGTGAGCATATAGCAATCCTCAGGCTGCTGCTTCAGATGCCTGTAATACCTGAGGATGTCGACCCCGACGACCATCGAATTCATTCTGGCAAATTCCTTGGCAAACTCGGGAACTCCGAATTTCCATCCGCCGTCACCCGAAATCATGATTATCAGTTTCGACGGTGTATCGTGGGGGACATGATAAACAAATACATCGCCGAATGGATTGACCCTGACAGAATCAACAGTCACAGTCTGTCCTGTCAGGGAGAAAAGGAAATAAATGACAAAAAATCCGGAAGCTATCAATCTTTTCATAAGTAACTGATCCCTTTATTTCTTATTTATAACTTCTGGCTACATTCCTGCTATTCACTGAACTCTCTGAAGCAATTATGAAGGAACGATGGAAAAAGCTATAGCCTGGCAAATTTATAACTGATTTGGCAGATTTTTTAAAATCCTTTGTAAATCCTCTCTCGTCAATTGAATAAAAATCGTCTCTTACATAGCAAATAATGCCGGAGTCCAACTTATTCCCTTCAAAATAATTGTTTAATTATGAATTGATTACTTGTAGATTAGACTACTACCTTCCCCCTGAATACCATCGATTCAAAATTGCCTGTTCCCTCAAAAATTTTGCCGTTAATCTCCAGACGGACAGCTGCAAGGATACCATGATAAGCAGGTCTGGCAATAAGGAGCTTTATCAGGAACTTAATAATGGGATTGACACCTTCAAGCAAGTCCCTTCTGTCAAGTATTCTGCCCGAACCGAATTCAGCCCGTAAGCTGAAATTCGGATCAAGAGACCTGATCTCCATCGATTCCGGGAATTCTGCTTTAAGATGTTCGTCATAATCATACTTCAAAACAGTCGATTCAATCAGGTTATTGCAACTGTAAATTATTCTGGTATTTTCAGCCACCATAAGTGAAAGTGTACGGTTCGATCTCGTAGTGACATCCATAAAAATCAGCGTATATACACCGGCGGTTGCTTTGCCCCAATGCCATCTGATTACCATTTCATCAAGGTAAAGGGGTTTCTTTTTATCTACCTTGATAAAATTGTGATCATGGTAGCCTATAGCACCATAAATCAGGTACACTTTGTTTGCAATACAGAAATCCCCATCGACCCTCGCTCTGGGAACGGGAATAATCCATGAAAAATCGGCCTTTCTGTTCCCCGACTGGTACGGAACCTGCTTCCCAAGAGGTTTCCAGCCTTCAATCTCACTCCTGAACCTGAAATTGCACCTGAATTCCGGGATATCGATTTTAATAACATAACCGGGATGCTCCCCGAACTCAGTCCAAATCTTTATCTTATCGCTAACTGAAATATTGCATTGCCAGGTATCAGCATTCAGACTGGAAATATCAAACGGATGCAGGAGGCTTAAGCTTTTTTCAGGTGAATTTATTGACACCGCCAGCTGGCCGGAAACTTTTGTCCTGAGGGGATTAGTGCCAATATGCACGACAATCTTCACAAAGCATCCTGCTGCATGGTCGTTGATGTCAAAATACCACCATTCAAAGTCCCCTTTTATGTATTCGGCTATCTGCCGGCCATCATCCGCCGGAATCACGGCAAGTTCCTGATCATCCTTAAAGACCTGATCACGGTCAACTTCGCCGTTGATCAGCACTTTCCCTGTGTGTGTATATCCCATAGAAAATGTTTTAAGCAGGAACCATTAAACATCAAAGTTACGAAACATATCGGTTCAGATCCGGGATAGAAATAACCATCAGGCGATGCAAGTGTTCTCCCGCAGTCATCGCTTTGGGATAAAAAGAATAAAGAATGATGATAAAGTTTGTATAGATTCTTAAACCCTGACAGCCAGGATTACTAGCAGGAACATTATGAGGAATTTTACAAGTCCCACAAGCACAAAAAGATAAATCCAATTTTTGTTTTTACCCTTCATTATTACCAGTTACTAAAAAGGATAACAATTCTGTATATAGTTTGTTTTAACATATCCTACGAATATTATACGGTTCCGGCAGTCCCTGCCCGGGAAAGAAATCAGCTGCTTGAACCATCCGAAAACGTCCAATGCCGCAATATCCGCATCTATATCTCCGTTTAAAAATTAAGATCCGGGATCATGAAGAATAAGAAAAACACTTCTTCGAAGAACATAAAGTTCGTCAGGATAAACAATTCGACATGGATTGAGGCAGCAGCCTGGATCCCGGATGAAGTAGCCAGGATCGAGTTTCTCCAGAAAATGCAGCTCGCAAAGGCTGGATCCTTCCCGGTCAATGTCGAGAATGGCACTCAATCGACAGGAAGATAAGCGGTTCACCCCCAACCCAACAACTGGGCTTCCCGAATAACTGTTCCCTTTAAAATAAAATTGATTTTGGACTCTGTAAATCGTAATTTTGATTTCCCGGGGCCGGGAAATATTGTTGAATTCAAAAAGTCATGAAAACAATTATAATATTCTTATTTTCAGCTATTTCTCTTTTAATATATCCACAGGGACCGGTTCAGCACCTTAAAACAAACTGCTCACAAATCAATGGCACGACAGTCAACAGCTGTTATCATCAGGACTTATCCCAGTTCAGGGACCTTGTAAAGCTTGCTGAACAAAAAGCAAAGATGGATTCCACGTTATACTGTCTGGATCTCGAACCAGATTTTACAGGTGAGAGGAGCCTTCCTTTCAGGTTTGATCCGGTATCCGGGACTTTCTCCATAACAAATGAGGTTGGTTACAGCTACTTTTTCAATGAACCGGGAAATATCCAGATTGATCAATTATTATTCAAATGCCCTGAAGGTATGAAAGTCACAGATAAGAACATAAACTATGCCTGTGTTGATATGGTGCAGGAGACGATTTCATTCACAATAAATAATAATGCCATGGCACGGGAGATTGAACAAAACAGGGATAATGTACGGCTCTTGTTTATCTTCAGTCTAAAAGGGACAGTTCCACTCCACGAAGATTCTTCACCCGATCTTAATGCCACTGATTATTGCCTGACCACAACCCTCCGGAAAGTAGTCGTTTATAATTCCGGGACAAACAATACCTGGATCACCTATCAATGAGATATCGTTCAGAGCCTGGAATTATTATTTCTGCCTCCTCTTTACCCGATTCTAATTAACTGTAAACTAAACCGGACTGGCAATAAAGGACTATCAACTTTACAGAACCTAAAAAATTAATTTTCAGGCAATTCAATGCATTTCTCTGAGATCAGCTCCTTTGCTTTTTTTACTCCTTGTCTGAACATTTACTGATAATTATTGTAGGTATATCATAAACTCTTAAAATTAAAAGACTATGAAAAAATCTTTTTAGGAGGAAGTGATCAGATAAGATCAGTTATAAACAAACTGAGGGTGTCTTAAAAGGGCACCTTCTTTTTTGAACTTAAAAAATGATAATAAACAAAAAGAATCAGCGATGAAAACAACCAAAGAACAGAAAATGGTCACAGTCCAGACAAGGATCGATGCTCCTCTGGATCTGGTCTGGAAATTGTGGACCACTCCTGATGACATCAGGAACTGGAACAATGCCTCTGAAGACTGGCATACTCCCAGGGCAGAAAATGACCTGCGAACAGGCGGTAAATTCAATTACAGGATGGAAGCCGTAAAAGGGACTGAGGGATTTGATTTTACAGGAGTTTACGACAATGTGATCCCCAGAGAAAGGATCGAATATACACTTGGGGATGGGAGGAAAGTCTCGGTTCTCTTTTCAAAATCGAACGGCAGAACAAAGATCATTGAGAATTTTGAACCAGAACAGATCAATCCCGTCGAAATGCAGCATGAAGGCTGGCAATCTATTCTGGATAATTTCAAGAGGTACGCCGAAGTGAAATCCGCTTTAAGCAACCCCCCGCATATTACACATCAGATAACACCCTGCCTGTGGTTTGATCACCAGGCTGAGGAAGCAGCAAACTTCTATGTTTCTGTATTTAAGAATTCCAGAATAGCCAGGAAGAGTTACTATACCAGGGAAGGCTTCGACATCCATGGCATGAAGGAAGGCACGGTGCTGACAGTGGATTTTCAGATCAATGGACAGCCTTTCACTGCACTTAACGGCGGACCGGCCTTCAGTTTCAATGAATCATTTTCACTGCAGGTTTTTTGTGATACCCAGCAGGAGATCGATTACTACTGGACAAGGCTTACCGGGGATGGAGGCCAGGAGAGCCAGTGCGGCTGGCTAAAAGACAGGTATGGTGTTTCATGGCAGATCGTGCCCTCGATACTTCCAAAGCTGATTTCTGATCCGTCAAGGGCTGAGAGGGTTATGAAAGTATTGATGCAGATGAAAAAGCTGGATATTGAAAAGCTTAAACAGGCATGAGGCTATGGAATTAAAAAGGCTGCTGAAGATCTTTTCAGCAGCCTTTTTAAGATTTGTCCATTAAAATACCTTCGGATAAATACGATAACCCTTAAGATGACGTTATCTATTCGGGCCAGTACAATATTCTCTCTCTTGTAAAGTTCGGTTATTTTTCTAAGATATCGATAAGGGTACTGGCCTTCTTTTATTTCTGCATCCGAAGGAGTTGAAAATCAATACAAATCATCGGGATCTTGAATGACGAAGCCAGCACCCTTTAAAGTTAATATCGGGAACCCTCCATTAACCAACCTAAACCCAACCGGAAAGGATGCTGGCACGTCCAAATTACAACTAAAAAGAACAATTAACTGAATATAAAGTTCAGATCTGGCCGGATAGCAGGCTCCTTTTACCTGATCTGAGTAAAATAGTTGACTTCTCCCTGTGGATGCACCTGTACAACGATTTTGTTTGTTCCGCCTGTCAGCTCTATAAAATAATTATCCTCATCCTCAAATTGTTTGCCATACAGGATCATATCAGATGTATTTGCCTCATTGTCGTCAAAGAAGATCACAGGTCCGATGGAGTAGTCTTTGTATTTCGTTTTAATTTCATCTTGAGCCCTTTTTGGCAGATCAGTAAATTTTGCGGCGCTGGTTGTTCCGACCAGTAATCCGTCTAAGTCATAAAAGGCTACCATCTCTTTTCCACCTTTACTGAAAGATGCCTCATCGAAATAAGCAGATCTTTTCCACGTAACGTCCGGGATGCTGCCGAAATCACTTTCAAATTTGTATCTAGCCTCTGCACTTACCGCAGTTCCTTCAAGCCTTTTTAAAGTAATTTTTGCAGATTTAGTCTCTTTTTTAGCTTCCCTTGTATTCGTTTTATTTGTTTTTGCAGGTTGTCCCATCGAAATGGATACTGCAAACAGGGATGTCATTAAAAATATTAATACCTTTTTCATAACTAGTAAGTTTTTAAGTTCTGATTAAACTTTATAACACGTTTTACAAAGCTCAGACAATTCTATTTTGAGTTTATTATGCCCCTTGCGGCTATTTTAACTTGTATTTAACCAAATGCGAAAAAAAATTAACAGTTGAGCATTAACTTTATGACTTGCGAGGATAAATTTAACTTTGTAAAGGCAACAGGTTATAATGCACTTTTTCAAATACTAAAACCTTCATTCAATGAAAAATAACCGGAGAAATTTCATCAAAAAAAGTGCTTCCGTTACAGCCGCTGTATCAGTCAGTGGATTTGGTATCTGTGCAGAATCATTACACTGGGAAAACAAGGGTGCTTTATCATCAAAGTCAGTTAAATGGCCGGTAAATGAGGGTCCGGATACTCCAAAGCTCTGCATTGGCGGAAACATTAATGCCAGTGAGAGTGAAATGAGTCTTATAAAGCAGATGGGTGTCGATTATGTACTTATGGGGGGCCCACGGATCCCCTGGAAAACTGATGATCTGCGTGCCATTATGAACAGATACAGGGCTAACGGACTTACAGTCATTAATATGATGATCGGTGGATTCAATAATGCGATCTATGGGAAGGAGGGTCGCGATGAAGAGATAGCAAGGATTAAGGAATCTGTCATTGCAGCTGGAGAAGCAGGGCTTCCGGTCATTGAATACAACTGGTACATTGACCGTCTTATGGAAGGCTATTATGAAAAAAAGGGACGCGGGGGTTCGGGTATCACGGCTTATGATTATACTCCGGTAAAGGACCTGCCTGCCAAATCCACCATCGGAACCTATACCGCCGGACAGATCTGGGATAATATCACCTATTTCCTGAAAGCCGTTATACCTGTTGCTGAGCAGGCGGATGTGCGACTTGCACTTCATCCCAACGATCCACCGGCTGCCATCAGCCATGGTTCGCCTCAGATAATGGCAACTTATGAAGGCTGGAAAAGATTGATCGATATCGTTAAGAGCCCTGCAAACGGGATGACATATGATCCGGGAGTATGCAGGGAAATGGGGCTGGATCCTGTTGAAGTCCTGCATTATATCGGATCACGCGACCAGATTAACCATGCCCATTACAGGAACGTGACCACCCGGGAACCGTATAACAAATACGAAGAGGTATTCTACGATACCGGAGAAGTCAATATGTTTGCAGTAATGCATGAATTTTTCAGGATCGGATATAAGCGTGGCATTTATCCTGAGCATCCCCGTTTTTTTTCAGTCGATTCAGAGTTCCCGGGATATGTTGCCGGAAGGGGCTATCCTGGCGGAGGCGGGAATACCGGCCAGGTATATAATGTTGCGTATGCCCGTGCAATGATGCAGGCAGTCCAGTCACTGCAGTAATGATTTAAATAATTGAACCTGACAATTACTAAAATACTTTGCCATGAATACCATAAACCGCAGGAACTTTCTCAAAACCTCCCTGATGGGAGGTGTTGCAGTCACTATTGCCAATCCGCTGAAAGGAATTGTCAGCCCCGGTAAACAAGAACGACTGACACCTGCTGTATCTCTCACAACAGGGGATAACAGGGCAGATCTCGCATTCCGTGCGCTTCAGCCCTTTTCAAAGCAGATAAGGCAGGCAATAGGCAACCGCCGGGTGATCCTGAAACCTAATAATGTTTCAACAAATATCCCTCTATGCGCAACCCATGCCGATACGCTTGAGGGCATCCTGGAATTCCTGAAGTCGATAAGAAAGATTGACAATGTAATAATTGCCGAATCAGCTGCCAACGGTCCCACATTCGATGGGTTTTCAAATTACGGCTACTTCAGGCTGGGTGATAAATACCCGGTTAAATTCGTCGATCTCGATAAAGAAGGATCCGAAGTTTTGTATGTTTTCGATGAAAAGGACTTTAAGCCGCATCCTGTACGGTTTTCAAAAATCATCCTCAGTCCGGACTCCTACATAGTGTCGGTGGCAAAAATGAAAACTCATGACAGGACAGTAGCCACCCTTTCGCTTAAGAATATCGTCTTCGGAGCGCCGGTCAAGGATATAGGATTTAGCTTCGGTAAAGACCGTAAGGAAGGTACCCGCAGCGATAAATCAATAGTCCACGGAAGCGGCTTCAAGGGAATAAATTATAACCTTTACAGCCTTGCACCCCGGCTCCATCCTCATCTTGCATTAATTGACGGTTTCGAAGGTATGGAAGGTAACGGACCAAGCAACGGAACTCCTGTTGATCACAGGGTATGCGTGGCAAGTACTGACTGGCTGGCTTCCGACCGAGTGGCTGTTGAATTGATGGGAATAGATTTCACAATGATAGCATACCTCAACTACTGCGCTCAGACCGGTCAGGGGAATGCCGATCTGAGCAAGATCGAAGTCATCGGTGAAAAAATTGCCGATCATATAAAACACTACAGGCTGCATGATAATGTTGAAAAACAGCTGGTCATGCAAAAGCTGGAGTAGGGCAATTGGGATTTCGGATTTCGGATTGTCGATTTCGGATTTATGATTAATGTTTACTCAATCCTCAATCCGAAATTACTTATATCGTTCCTCCTTATTCTTCAGCACCAGGAATCCTTTGGGCATCGGGGATGTTACCGTTATTAACCTCCCGTCGCCTGGATGAGGAAATGACAATGAATAGGCGTGAAGCCTTATACGGCGGCTGAATTTGTCCGATGCGCCGTATTTCCAATCGCCGATTATAGGGCACCCTATATCAGAAAGATGGACCCTGATCTGGTTTTTCTGTCCAGTCTCTGTCTGTATATCAAGGAGTGCATTCCCTTTTATCGTCCTGATCACACGGTAATGTGTCACTGCATATCTGGCATTATCTCCTTTGCCAGCAGAATGTACTTTCTGGTATCTGCCCTCGGCAATCCAGCTTTTTATAGTGTCTTCAGATTTTTCGGGAATTCCCTCCACGAAAGCATAGTAATGCTTCCCGGTTTCTTTCCACCTGTCCTTTATGGTTTCCATGGCCTTTCGTGTTTTGGCGAAAAGAAGCACTCCTGAGACCTCCTTATCGAGCCGGTGTACAAAATATATCCCGGATGACTTTCTGGTCATGTTTTCTAAGGATTCTGAAATTATTTTATGAATGCTGAGGCTGCCGTCAGTGCTTGATGTAGGCCTGCCGGGCGGTTTGTCAATAACCATGACCTGGTCATCCTCATAAAGGACTGGAAAAGTGAAACCGGATCTTACTGCAGTCCACGCCTGTCTTTTGATCTCAATCTTGTCACCAGGCCGGAGTAGAAATGAATGAAGGGAGACTGGTTTGTCATTAACACTTATAGCACCATTCTTAAGCAGCTTCTTGATCCTTGTCCGCGGTGAATCGGGATACTGCTCTGTCAGGAACTCAATAAGGGTTAATGTTTTTGTAATCCTTGTTTTCAAGATAGTATATTATTCCCGGATCGATTTAAGGCAAAGATAAGGGATCTGTGAATTACTCTGTAATACTCTGTGACCTTGTGCATAATTGATTTCAAATGAGCTATATCGTGAATGCCCTTGGTTAAACGCAACATTTTTAGGAAAATTTCGTATAAATATCGAGACAAATTTTTTAACTAATCCTGCAGCTATTGACTACCTCTACCTGAACAAATAGCTAAAAATGAGAAGACTGGTCATATCAGTCCTGATTTTGCTCCTTATCTGCCCTGTTTTTACCGGCTGCGCCACAAGCAGGAAGAATCACGAGGAACTGAAAGGACTTATGCTTCTCGAAAACCTTCAGCTTGGCAGGAATAAGGCTTATTATTCTAAACATAACCTGAAAACCAAAAGGATCGCCTACCGGAAATTCAGGAAAAACAACAGGAATCTCTAAGGTCATATTTATCCCGGAATTTGGCGTAACTTTTCTAATCTCCCTCAAAAGACCGGTCACTGACAGTAAAGCTCCTTAAGTTCATCCGCTTTGGCAAAATCCATTTTCCCGGCTTTGCTGAAATCAAGGCAGCCATTATCATTCTGCTTCATGTTAATCTCAACCATTCCCCGCCAGAAATAAGCTTCAGCCCTCTCAGATTTATCGCCGTACGAATACCTGATCACCTTATTAAAATCTGCAAGGGCACCGTCATAATCCTTCAGGTAGAATTTAGCTTCACCCCTGACATTATAATAACGGGCATTATTCCCGGGACTTTCCAATGCCTTATTGAGACATGCATGGTGAACAGAAATCAAATCTTTTATGCTTTACGAAGGGATTTTTTTATCTTTGATTCAACGGGACGTTAGCTCAGTCGGTTTAGAGCGCTAGTTTCACATATTAGAGGTCGACAGTTCGATTCTGTCACGTCCCACCCTGCAGTCTGACTCCTTAGATAAAATCCCGCACTGAGGGATTTTTTTATGCTCGGCCCGGTTCGATTCCAGTACGTCCCACCACTTCTCGCATGAGGTTCAATTTAAAATCCTTCACTATACATTCCCCACAGAAGAGCCTTTAGTCCTTCCCATTGTTTCATTGCAGCGTATGCGAAATTGTTTGTATAATCTGTAACGAACCTCCTGGCCTCTTCATTCTTACCCTCACCGACCATTTCCACAACTTTCTTTTCGATGTCAGAGACTTCCCCGAATGCTTTATCTTCCAGCCCTTTAACCGCAGGCTCGATTAGCTTCCTCCCCTTTGCCCAGTTTATTGTAGCAAGCCTGTTGGCCTCCCTGAATGACCAGATGGCTGCTTCAGGAGTGTACCTCTGCTGCCCGCAGATGCCGAAGGAGCCGGGCAGTTTCAGCACTCCGGAAAAGATCGGGATCCGCGGGCTGAGGGCCGGATTATCGAATGAGAACCATGCTATTGCTCCAACCTCATCCGGAAGCCAGCTGCGACATTGAATAACATGTGAATAAGAACAGAAATTCTGAGCGATAGTGTACCTGTACTGAACAACACCGGGCCTGAGTTCATTCAGAAGTCTCCTCAGGTCAGGACTCATCCATCCGCAGGCTATTGGTGATTTAATCCTATTTAAAGTGTCCTGTCTGTTCCCGTCACCAGCGCTGTTCAGGTAAAGGTTTTTTGTAATGTCGTACTGCGTGCCTTCATATGTTTCCCTGAAATATTTCATCACATCGCGGACAGAAACCTTCTTTTCAGGCTTCACGGTAAACGGCAGCTCAGCTGCATCCATTGAAAGGTTGAGTGATGGGGCAAGAGTGCTTAAAATGTAAAATTCCCTGATACCGAAAGGCTTCCCGTAGGAGCTTATTACCTGCCAGAATTTTAACGGCTCACTGCCGTCCCAGTAGCCAAGATCCCTTGCCACCTTCTTCAGGTCCTTTCTGTACATGAAAAGATCAGGATTACCAAAATCGATCACGGATATCCTTGGCATGTTGGCAGACACACCGACCTGGTCATCCGGGATCCTTGCGGCGCACCAGATCGCTGACGGCTTCCCTTTCCCGGAACCGGAAATCTCAAGCTGCCAGACCTCCTTTGGATCGGCTATTGTTATGCATTCAGCGTAGTCACCGTATCCATATTCCTCTGCCAGGTTACCTATAAGCGTAATGGCCTCCCTTGCAGTTGTGCATCTCTGCAGTGCTATTTTTTCGAGCTCTTCGATATAAAATATTCCCTGTGGATTCCTCAGCTCCAGCCTTCCTACAATTGTTGTTTCACCGATAGCCAGCTGCTTTTCGTTCATGCACGGATAGGCAGTATTAAGAAAAGCATAGGTTTCCTTAACCTCAGCTATTTCGCCGGCTTTCGTAACATTCCTCATATCCCATGATGTTTCCCTTGGATAAAGTGTACCGGAATAGACCGGATGAGTTGTGCCATCCTCATATTTCTTATGGGGAAATATCTCGAGCCATGTCCTGTAGGGTCCGTCGCAGGTGTGGGAAGTTATTACGGAACCGTCAGTTGTTGCCAACCTGCCCACCATGATGCTGGTACATTTTCCCGGCAGGAATTGATTATCTTCATCCTGATTGAGATACTGAGCATAAGCAGAATGAGAAAGCGTAATCAGTCCTAATGTGAATATTAAAAGCAGAGATTTTTTCATTGACTGAGATTTAATATTGAGATTTTGTTACTTGCTTTTAGCAAAAGTACTGTAAATAGGTATTCATTTATTCGTATCAGGAACTGACAACGTTTTTGGTAATATAATTGTCGGGACTGATACAATTGTTGATACACCCTTATCGCAGCAAGTCCACAGTTATAGAAACGTCAAGCTTGCAGAGACGTCCACAATTGCAGAGGCGCAATTAATTGTAGATTTTTAGAGACGCTCAAATTGAGCTTCTCTGCACTGTGTAAATTCAGGTTACAATTAAAAGTTGTCAATATTCTAATCGATTATCCATTAAGCTGTTACGGCATGATTTTCATTTTTCTGTTAAAAACTAAACAAAACTGTAAGTTCTTTCCTTCATGGTTTTTCTAATTTAGCTTTTCAAAAGTCCTGATCTCATTGAAACGCAAGCTCCAAAAGGAAGAACAGCTCAAACGCAACAACAGGCTTTCCCTTATGCTGAATGAAAGAGAGAGCAGAGCCCTCGGGATCTATTGTGACCGTTTCAGGGTCAGGAACAAATCAGAGTTTCTGAGGGATACAATAATGAAGGCTATTCTCAAGCGGTTCGATAGTGAGCATCCAACGCTCTGGGAGGAGTCGGAACCGACTCTTTTCAGTCAGAATATCAGGAAATAACTTTTCGTTAGAATTTTAATTATCCTGGTAAATCCATTCGTTAACTGATTTAAGATTTGCTGCCCCGCGGACTCTATGTTATTAAATTTTTCTTCCTAAATCATAAATCCCTGCCTGCAAGGCCGGCAGAAATATGCTTTGTTCATAAATCTTCTTATTCTCATAAAAGATTTTTTCATAATTCTGAAGTTAACGTCTCTCTTATAATCTGGTAATGTTCTGCAGAATAAAATCCTGTTCTGTGCGTTCTACTCTGAGATGCAGCCTGTAACCAGATATATTGCTGAGCCTACCAGGAGAACTCCACGGATCATGCTTGAGCCCGGCAGGATATTCATTGTGGGGCGATCGATACCGGTCAATCCTGGTGAATTTTACCGTCCGGTATTTGACTGGATAAGCCGCTATATCAGGATAAATGGCAACAAAACCCGCATTGAGCTGGGATTCGAGTATATAAATACAAGCTCCACAAAGTGGATTTACAACATCATCAAGGAAATCGCAGGAATGGAGAATCTTGCCGATAATGCACGCATCCTCTGGTATTACGACCAGGGTGACGATGACATGTGTGAACTCGGATTCATCCTTAAGTCTCTTGTGGAATGTCCCTTCTTTGTGATTGAGACCGAAACCATGGAACGCCGGCCGGAGGATTCCGTCATCTGAAATCAGATCTGGATCTTTCTGATTTACCGACAGTCAAAGTACAATTTGCCGCTCCCTGATCAAATAATTTTCCTAATTTTGCATGGCTGTTTATGTTGTCACTGACCCATGGTGTAATTGGCAACACGTCGGATTTTGGTTCCGCAGAGTCCTGGTTCGAGCCCAGGTGGGTCAACAAATGTGTTATCTATAGATATAACACACAGCTTTTTGCACTTTCAGAGAACAACCCGAGTACGGGAGAAGTACGGATGCAGACAATGAGGTGTGCATCTTCAGATAAGTAAAAATATGAATAAAAAGACTATCACAAAACGTGGTAGTCTTTTTTTATATCCAAATAGCAAAAATGGATATTCAACCTCAGATAATTCGTATATAAGTACTCTATAAAGATATTCACTGATTCTCTCCATCCTGCGGATAACTACATAGCTTCAGTACTTGATTAAGGTTAAAGGGAAGCACCTTTCGATACTCCCCATCCTCAAAATGGCAGAATTCGGAACAAGTAGAAGTGATAACCTCGCCCGTTAATTATATAGACCATCTTAAGATCACGTGTTACCATGATCCTCTCCAAACTCACTATATCTCCGGTCTGCCAAGGACCAACATCTACAAGCACCCTCACTCTGAACGGGCAACGGATCCTTATAAGCCTCCTTCCAGCCATCCCCAGAATGGAGTAAGGATCGGTATATCGCCTGATCTCCTCCAGCATCCTTTCATTGTCCATCCAGATACCATAGTGTTTGAACTGTTTTCAGCGACTCCAGAAGCAATCGGGTAAAGGAGAGAGTATTTACTGTCCTGTCCAGGAACGTGTCAATGTAGCTGCTCTTATAGGCTCCTGTGAGCAGGTTGTAGAACCGCCACATGTCCAGGTTCGCATAAGCATCTCTCTGGAATGCCTTGTCATGATAGTAACCTCTGATAACTGAATTGACCTGACTATCCCCAAGGGTTAGTGGTGGAATGCCAACCTTCTCTGAAGGCTTCAGGAATTGATACATCCTCAGTCTCCCTACCAGCTGAGCAAACTGCCGCTCTGATAAAACATATTCTGAAAGGCTTTCAAACGTCCTGAGATCCTTATCCATGTTGTACATGCCAAACAGTTGCACGACCCGGTTGAACAGTTCTGAGACCGTTCTGGTACGTAGATCTTCCAGGTATCCATCGGAAGAGACACATAAATTACAGCATACCCGATTCTTGTACCCAATAAAGACCCGAAATTTCTCTTCCGTCTTCCTCCCATACAGATTTTCCACGTTGTATGCTCTTACACCCCCAAGCGACAGGGCAAGTGAATTCCCGTTGATATCCTCGCTTATTGAAGGTATTTCTATCAAGAAAGCCATCCGTTCATAGTAGATAGTCTTTTCCCTTTCCACCAGGTCCTTTGCAGGTTTTCCTACCGCTTCAGGTATTCTTCCTTTGATTGGATGACTGACCCTGATAGCAGGTTCAGAGATATGTTCTCCCTGGAAGGCGAGATGAGCAGCCTGACTAACGATGTCAACGAACTCCTGATGGCTTATCGTACTTTCGTTATCCTTCGCGAAGACAGGAATCGTACATTTCTCTTTCAAGTGCCTATAAGACACCTGGTGAGTGTTGGCTCCGATAAACCTGTCATCAGACAATGCTTCTTCCGTTACCTCAACAATCTCTTCTGCTTCCAGTGGTACTGGTAGCTCGGAGATAACTCTTGAGTTGTTAATAGCTAATTGTTCCATCTTTCTCATTTTAACGGTTAACAGCAGTCGAGAGAGCTTCTATTTGACCCTTCCTACAGACTGCACTCGGTTCAAGACGTTTTCTATACTCCGGGTATTTCACCAGAATATGACGAAGCCCATCAATCGTTGTACACTCTTCTATCTGCGACTCAATATCGTTGATCTTGATCCCGTTCTCACACCACTGCTTAATCAGTTGACCTGTAGCCTCTGTGATGATGAAGGGAGGCTTATCCATGAATAATCCAGTGCGATCCTTTGAAGCCGTAGCATTATGTTTCTGATCTAAATCAAACATCAGGAAAAATTCATAGCTTACATCCTCTCGTTGTACAGCAGCGAGACCGATTTTTTCAGGGACAAATTTTCCTCCTTTGTCTTGAAGCACATAA